>DATMKO010000221.1:0-10621 GCA_035571175.1 Steroidobacteraceae bacterium
GCGTGCGGCGGAGAAAGCGGCGCAGTCGCCGCTGGCGGAGCAGTTCGCGCAGTCGGCCCGATCGGCGCAGTTCGCGCGGTGGGTACGGTCGGCGCGGTCGGCGCGGTCGGCGGGGCTCGATACTTGGTTCTCGCGGTTTCGCCCAGTGTTTTTGCCACGATGGCTGCCGCCAGCGCAAGTGGCTCCGCCATATCGAAGGTAACTTCCACGGCCGCTTTTACCGGCTTCTTGGGCGGCGCCGGCTTCGGTTTCGCCGCCTCAAGCTTTGCCTTTATTGACGCGATGGCACGCAAATCCGCAGAGCCGGCCGTCGCCGTCAAGGCGCCGGGATACATCTCTCGAACTTCCTCCAAAATTGCATCGGCGTCGTCTTCGCTGGCAAATGGACCAAGCCGCAACCGGTACCGGGTTCGCCCGTCCTCGGTCACTTGAATTTGATATACGTGCGCATCCCAATTGTCGGCAAATGGTTTGGGAGGCAGGACAATTGGAGCAGTCGATACGCTTAGATTTATCACGAACGGCCCGTCGCCGCCCAGCCGCTGCGTTTCGTGCACCGGTGCGAACAGGTCTTCGATGCTAAGGTGCCAGATTTCCCCGGCTATTGGCTTATTGATCGACTTAGCCATAATTTCTGCTTTTCCCTCGAGGGCACGGGCAGTCAAGATATTGGCGAAGCGAGCCGAATGAAAGCGTGATCGGCGTCTCTTGGTGGCGACAAATTCGATTTATGTCAAGGAGATAGATCGAAACGAGGGCCTGATCAACTTCACAACAAAATATGTCAATCGATCACTGCGCGCGAGCAGTGACTTATTCCTTCAGCGGATGTCCCTTGGGCAATTGATGCGCGTGCCACGTCGCAAGCCGATGTCGGATGGTCTTTTCGCTCACTTGATCTTCCGGCATCGGCGCGATGATCTTGTCGTGGATGAGTAGACGATAAACGTATAGTGCCTTATCGCTGGCCGAATCGGTCGCCTCGAACTCGACTGCGCCGCGGCGTTCTGCGTATTGAACACCGGCGAGCAACGCGGCTTTGAATAGCTCTGCTTCGTGTTTGAGCTTTTTCATATATCAGCCCCCGGACTTTCCGCGGAAAACGCTGCGTGCAAAGCCCATCATGCGACGCTCTTCGTCGTAGGTCTACCGGTTCATTGCTTGTATAATGAGGAATCCGCCTCGCGTGCGGCATCCTGGTGTCCGGCATCGCGCATTCCGATTGGGACCCTCGACAGCGCCAATATAAGGAGCGACTTGGTGCGAATGGATGACAATTTGTTCTCGATCTCGCCGCTTGGCTGGGCGATTGCGCTGCGAGGTCGGCCTTCGGGCTAGCGGGCAAAAAGCACAACGATGCTAGTACCGGACCGCGTCGCTACCATCACCATCCGTTTGACCATCGTATTTGGATCGATCTTCGTCGTGGGTGTGGTCGCCTTCACGCTGCCGAGCTTGGGCGGACGGTTATCGCTTCCGCTATTGCCAAGCGGTATCGCCGTCGCCGCCGCCTACCGTTGGGGCCGACGCATGTGGCCGGCCGTGTTTGCCGCCGGCATGGCGATCGAGCTGTGGCTACACCACAGTTTCCCTGAAGCAATCGGAGTTGGGGTCGGACTTGCCGGCGCCGCGTGGCTCACGGCATGGCTGATGGAGCGCGGCGGGTTTGACTCAAGCTTTTCACGCGCGAGGGACGTGCCGCTCTTTATCATCGCCGCGGTGGTCGGCATGACAATGGCACCGAGCTTCGGATTGACGGGAGAGTTTCTCAGCGGCGCCAGATCCTTGGCGATCGCGACCCCCTGGGATATTTGGATTCGCTGGATTCGTTGGTGGAGCAACACGACTACCGGCGTGTTTCTTATCGCTCCAATCTTGCTGGCGTACAGCCGCAAGAGTCTGGCGCGCGTACTGGAACATTGGGGCGAGGGCGCACTTTGGCTGATCGGGCTGGTCATTTGCTGCGGCTGGATCCTGCTCGCGCCTCTACCCAGCGCCCGGCCATTGATCGTCGTGCTGGCGAATATTCTGATCGTGGTGAGCGCCATTCGCTTCGGCCTGGTGGTCGCTGCGCTCGGGGCATTTGCGATTTTGACAATGACGGCAATCAGTGCTGCATTCACGGTGGGAGCGTTTGCGCAGCTCAATCAGACCCAGAGTATCGTGACCATTTGGTCCTTTATCGCATCGCTGTCGGGCTTGAGCCTCATCATCACCGCGCTGCTGGCCGAGCGGGACTCAGCCGCTGTGGCGAAGTTGCACGCCGAACATCGCTACGAACAGGTATTCAATGGCTGCGCGCAGCCGCTGTGGGTACACGCCAGAGACACGTTAAAGTTTCTTCTGGTGAATGATGCCGCGGTACGCCAATACGGCTGGAGCCGAGATGAGCTATTGATGCGCACCGTCGAGGTGCTGGCAGCCACGGGAAAGCAGGCTGTGCTGCCGCCTCAGCCGCACGATGCGGCGGTCATCGTGGAGATGATGGCAGAACCGTTCGAGACACAGCATGTCACGAAAGACGGCCGCGTGCTCGAGATCGAAGTCTGGACACGCTCGATCGATTGCGGCGGCCAGGCTGCGGAGCTGGCATTTGCAGTGGATGTGACCGAGCGCCGGGCGTTTGGCCAGGCGCTGATGGACGCAATCGGCGGCGAGCAGCGCCGGATCGCCGAGGAAATGCATGACGGGCTCGGACAGGAGCTCACCGGCCTGGCACTCTCGGTCCGCGCGCTGGCGAATCGCGCGCAAAAGGAACGCGACGCGATTTCGGTCGAACTCGACCAGCTCGCGTTGCTGGCGACAAGCTGCATACAAGACGCCCACCGAATCGTGCAGGGCCTCTCGCCCCTGACCAATGCAGAGGGCAACCTGGAGGCCGCACTCGAGGGACTCGCGAAACGCAGTTCATTGAGCGGAATACGAGTGCGATTCCGCGGCCAGAATGACCTCCCGTCGCTCGATCTCAAAGCTCGCAATCACTTGTATCGTATCGCCCAGGAGGCGGTGCAGAACGCATTGAAGCATGCCGCCGCAAAAAGCATCGAAATCGAGCTGGCGGCGCGCCCAGGCGCCGTGACTCTGTCGGTCACCGATGATGGCCAGGGACTGAGCGCAGACGCAGGGAGTGGACTTGGGATGCGAACGATGCGGTTTCGCGCCAGCGCGATCGGCGCAAAGCTGTCGATCAGGCGTGGCGTCAGCGGCGGCAATGCCGTCGTGTGCAGCGTACCGATGAAAAACAGTTACGTCGCGACGGCTTGAATTAGCCAATACAGTAGTCGTTAGGCTCGAGTACTGGATTGACGCAACCTTGGCGCGCTCGCGAAAATCGCGCGATGGGTCGGTACCGTCATCAAATCTATGCGCAGGCCGGCACGCCGCGATTCTGCGTGCTCTTCGGGTTGCAGTGGCAGGTGCTCGAATGCTCGAGGCTTGAGCCTGGCGCCGACCTCAAAGCCGCCATGACGGCAGCGATCAGCCGCCTTGCAGGTCAAGGGTGGCAAACGGAGGGTGGCGAACAATTTGGCTTTGTCTTCTTGCGCCGCGCCGGAGAGCGCCGACTGCTCATATTGACCGAAAGAGATCCGCACGACATGCGGTCGCAGACGTTCTCGCCGTTTGCTTAAAATTCGAGATTACGTGTGCCAGACTACGGATTCTGAAACGAACCGCTGGAATACATCATGACAGACCAATCGTTGCCGCCCGTCAGGCGAATCGTCACTGGAATAAACAGCACGGGCCGTTCCTGCATTCTCGAGGATGGCATTTCGCCGGCAATGCAGGTTATGCCGGGGCGGCCGGGCTACAGGAACAACAATCTTTGGCGAACTGTCGACAGCCCCGCTCCCGTCAACGCGCCCGACAGCGTGCTCAAACACAGCGGCGTTCTTCCGCCCAGCCGCGGCACAGTAATTCGCGTCATTGATATTCCACCGGAGAGCCTGGATCCCGCGGAGCGCCGGCGCCAAACCGCCGCCGTATTCGCGTCGATGTTTCCCGATGCACACCACAACGCCGACGACTCGCGCCACCCCGGCATGCACATTACCGACACTGTGGACTACGCCATTCTATTGCAGGGCGAACTCGTGGCAATCCTTGAGGAGAACGAAACCGTCATGCGCGCCGGCGACATTCTGATTCAGCGCGGCACCAATCACGCATGGGCGAACCGCTCGCAATCAATCGCGCGCATTGCATTTGTGCTGATCGACGGTGCGCGCTGATTGCGTGGTTGGCCGGTGTTTGCAATCCGATCGACTGCTGGCTTAGGATTCATGCGCTGGATGTGACATCGCCGCTAGCACAGTGCGGGAGCAATTCATGCTTGAAAATGACTTTGTTCCGGTGGCAAGCGATATCCGAGCGGCACGGGACATCCGCGAGCGCGGGTTCACTCGCCGACCCCTGCATGTTGATTTCGACGTCGCTCACGCTCTGGGTGAGTTGGCCCACGCGGCTTGGTCCCTGCCTAAGGATCAGTACTACCAAGGAGGGGATCGGTTTCGATCGTTGAATCGATTCAAGGCGGAGATACTGGAAGGCGGTGTGAGAATTTCGCCGTGGGATGACAGTCAACCCTACGTGCAGCACGAGAAATACAACGCGGCGCTGGGAGGACAACCGCGAAAGTACCTGCCGCTTCCGTTGGATATTGCCGACTCGCCCGGGGTTCGTAAGATGATGTCTCACCACCTCATGTACCTGCCGCTGTCGAAAGTTGGCGCGAGTTACCTGGTGAATATGCACGTGATCAGATTCGCGGCGAGTCCCTCGCGTCCTTGCGATACCAGCCCATCGGGCCTGCACAAGGATGGTGAAAAATATCTCGCCACGCACCTGCTGGCGCGGTGCGCGGCACAAGGAGGCGAAGTGGTCATAACCGACAACGACAGGCGGGAAATGGACCGCTTTACCATGCGCGAGGCCGGCGAATGTTACGTCTTCGATGATGACCGCGTCTGGCACATGCTGTCTCCCGTGGAAATATTGCAGGACAGTCAATTTGCGTTTCGCGATACGGTGACATTCGACCTATTGCCTGACGGTTGGCAACCCTCCTAAACAACAGACCCTTAAATCTGGAACAGCTTGACCGCCAAGCCCGCTACCGTGGCGCCAATTATGGGTGCGACAATCGGAATCGGCGCGTAACTCCAATCGGAGCCGCCCTTCCCCGCGATCGGCAGCAACGCGTGCATGATGCGCGGTCCCAGGTCGCGGGCCGGATTTATCGCGTAGCCGGTGGGTCCCCCGAGCGATAGACCGATTGCCCAAACGAGCAGTCCCACCAGAAACGGTCCGAGTCCCGGGCTCAAGCCGATCGTGGTGCCGTGCTTCGAAGCAATTGCAGCAGCGACGAATATGAGCACGAATGTGCCGATCACTTCGGTGAGCGCATTCGCAACCGGTACCCTGATGGCGGGTATTGTGCAAAAACATGCCAACTTGTCGAGCGTATCGGGCGTCTTTTCCCAATGTGCCCAATAGGTGAGCCATACCAAGGTGGAACCCACCATGGCCCCTAAGATCTGCGCAGGTATGTAGACCGAAAGCCGACTCCAATCTCCGCTGGAAACGGCGACGCCGATCGTCACGGCCGGGTTGAGATGCCCGTCACTGCCGAGCGCGAGCGCAACGAAAACGCCTGCCATCACGCCAAAGCACCAACCGGCGGTGATGACGATCCACCCTGATTTTTCGCCCTTTGATTGACGCAGAACAACGTTCGCTACAACACCGTTGCCGAGCAAAATCAAGATCATCGTGCCGAAGAATTCGCCCAGAAATGCCGAATGCATGCCGTCTCCCTGTCATCATGTCTTTTTTTTGACTTGCCGCGCTCTAGTCAACCCAATCCACGGACCGGCCGACGGCCTTCTGCCACGATCCGAACAGCGCGACGCGGCGGTTTTCCTTCATCTGCGGCGTCCAGCGTTTATCGACCTGCCAATTGCCGAGAAGATCCTCGCGACTCCGCCAGTAGCCGACAGCGAGTCCGGCGGCATAGGCTGCCCCCAGTGCAGTGGTCTCGGTGATTTTTGGCCGCACCACGGGAACGTTGACGATATCGGCCTGGAATTGCATGAGCAGTTCGTTGCCGACCATGCCGCCGTCGACGCGCAGTTCGGTGATTGGAATCGAAGAATCCTGCTCCATGGCAGTGAGCACTTCCCGTGTTTGATATGCAGTGGCCTCGAGCGCCGCACGCGCAATGTGCGCACGCGTCGCGTAGCGCGTAAGGCCGGCGATGGTGCCGCGTGCGCGCTCGTTCCAATGAGGCGCGTACAAGCCCGAAAAAGCCGGTACGAAAAAAACGCCGCCGTTGTCCTCGACCTCGCGCGCCAGCGTTTCGATCTCCGCGCTGCTGCCGATGATTCGCAGGTTGTCGCGCAGCCATTGCACCAAAGCACCCGTTATTGCGATTGATCCCTCCAGCGCGTAGTGAGCCGGCTGTTTGGCGATCTGATAAGCGACGGTGGTAATGAGTCCCGCAGTTGAGGAGATCGGTTTCTCACCGGTGTTCATCAAAAGAAAACATCCGGTCCCGTAGGTGTTTTTTGCCTCGCCGGCGCGGAAGCAGGCCTGGCCGACCAGCGCAGCCTGCTGATCGCCGAGGATACCCGCAATTGGCGCGCCGAGAAGCGCGGGTGCTTTGGCCTCGCCGTACAATTCGCTGGAAGGAACGATGCGCGGCAGAACCGCGGCGGGAATCTTGAAAATGTCGAGCAATTCGCCGTCCCATTGCAGGGATTCGAGATTCATCAGCTGGGTGCGGCTTGCATTCGTGACATCGGTAAGGTGCAGCCCGCCTTTGGATCCGCCGGTAAGATTCCACAACAACCACGTGTCGATGTTACCGAACAGCACGTCGCCGGACTTCGCCTTGCTGCGGGCGCCGGATACGTTGTCCAAAATCCATTGCAGCTTGAGCGCGCTGAAGTAACTGGCCATCGGCAATCCGGTCTTGGCGCGAAATCGATTTGGTCCGCCGTCGCGGACGTATTCCGCCACGAGTTGATCGACGCGAGTGTCCTGCCAGACCAGAGCGTTGTACAGCGGTTCTCCGCTGCGACGATCCCACACAACCGTCGTTTCACGTTGGTTGGTGATGCCTACTGCCGCGAGGTCGCCGGGACGGAGCGCTGCGCGTGCCAAGGCGCCGCCGATGACTTCCTGGGTGTTGCGCCAGATCTCCATGGCGTCATGCTCGACCCAGCCGGGACGGGGATAAATTTGTTGGTGTTCCTTTTGTGCGGAAGTAATGATGTTGCCTGCATGGTCAAACACCATGAACCGCGTGCTCGTGGTCCCCTGATCGATCGCCCCTACGTATCGAGTCATCTATATTGTCTCCGCGTCGCTCTAATCTCGAGACTGCATCACTCCGGCTAGTTTAGCGCGTCGCCATCGGCGATATGCCCTTTTGGCTGGGCCGCGTGACGTTTCGACTTAGCCTTTGCACAGCGAACTTACGGCTCCTATGCTAAGGCTACGAGCAGGTCGAAACAGAGGGGACGCTCCATGTGGCCAATTTTCAATCGAGTAATGCGCATCGTCAGCAGCCTGATCGGTGTCGCAATGATGTTGATGGGCATCGTGTGGGTTCTCCAAGGCCTGAACCTCGCCTTTCGCGTCGGCTTCATGGTCGGCGATTATCATTGGACAATCTACGGCTCGATCCTGGCGTTGGTCGGCGCCGCCCAGGTGCTCTGGAGCAACCTGCGGCAGAGCCGAACCTAGCTGCGCGCCGGTCTCATTCGCGGTTCTGGCAAGACCTAGCGCGCCGGGATCATGTGGATGACGTCCTCGGCATCCTGATCAACAGCCGCGCGGCTGAAGCGCAGCGGCGCGTACGAACCCTCCGCCCACATCGGGAAAAGGTCGCGATAGTGGGCGCTCATCGGATCATCCGACTGGCCCGGCGTGTTGATCACGATTGAGTTATCCCACGCCCCCACATCCAGCACCATCCGCACCGAGGCTCCCTCCGTCACGGAGAAGTCGGAGGCGCGATAGTGTTGCGCACGCGGCGTGGAACCCGAGCCCGGGGTCTGCAGCGGGCCGACCGTCATCTGCGCACGCAGCTGCGGATCCGCCAGGGCGGCGACATTGGGCTCAAAGGTCGCGTGGTGCAGCCTGCCCCAGGTCCACGTATCCATGTTCGGCCCCAGGCGCTGCTTCAATTCGAGGACCGCGGAGGTCAGGCTCTCGAGCACTAGCGCATTGCGCGCCGCCAGAGGATCCGCGCCGAGCGCGCCGTCGGGACGTTCCAGATAGGAGATCACGGCCTCGAGTTCACCATCGCCCAATAGTTTGCGCGCGGCTTCTGGAGTCGCTCGTCCGACCGTCGCCCTGCCGAGGTGCTTCGTTGCCCACACCTCATAGATCGCGGCGGCGACGCTGGAAGTACCCTCGTCATTGTCCCACCCCTTGAGCAGTGCGAGCGCCTTGGCCACGTCGGCATCCTGCGAGATCACGGGGGCGAGCAGCGCGATGGCGCGCCGCGATTGAGTACTCACGGTGTCTGTTTGAATCGCCATCGAATCGGCGAGACTCTGTTTGTTGTTGGCTCGAAGCAGTTCTTTGATTCGATCGATGCGCGAGCGATCGGTCCATTCGAACGCAATGCGGTTCTCTTCGTTGGGATAATCGGCCGGCAAATTCATTTCGTTGGCCGACGCGAAAAAACCCTCCGGCGGATTGAAGCTGGAGGGCAACACGTCCTTGCCGTGAAACCCGGCCCATTCGTAGCGCCCGTCGCCCGGCACCGGCAACAATCCATCCCAGTTTTTGCGCACCGGCGCAAGGCCCACTGCTGTCCAGCCGATATTTCCAGCCGTATCGGCATAGACAAGATTTTCCGGCGGAGCGCCCCAGGCGTTGCTGGCCACCTTGAAGGCCTGCCAGTTCTTCGCCTGCATCAGGCGTGAGGCGCCGAAATACCCGGATAGCCCCGGCTCGTTCCACACCGTCCGCAGCGCAAAGGCGCGATGAGTCGCAGCATCCATGGCCAGTACCGGTCCGTGGCGGGTGAAGCGCAGATCCACCACACGCGCCGGCCCGCCCTTCACCTCGATGGTCTCATGCACGACCTTCATCTTCTCCCAGCCAGACTTGTAGCGGTAACTAAGCGGGTCGCTGTTATTCAGTTCGTAAACATAGAGGTCTTCCTGGTCGATCGCGAAGATCGTGAAGCCAAAGGCGATATTTTCGTTGTGACCGATTGAGACCCCCGGTAGGGCCGGCTCGCCGGCGCCGATGACATCGAGGCCCGGCGCGTTCAGTCCCACGATGTAACGCAACGATGGGACCACGAGCTGGCGGTGCGGATCGTTGGCAAGGATGGGCCGGCCGGTCGCGGTGCGCGAGGGCGCAATGGCCCAGTTATTCGAGCCTTCGCTAGCCTGACGCTCGATGGCCATTGCCAACAATTTCGGGAACGTATTGTCGGCGCGCTGATCCGGCCCGGCGCTGGGGTTGAAGTCAACTGGCTTGGTCGCCAACAGATAGTCCTTCAGCACATCGGCCGGGACATCGCAGGGATTGAGGCCTTTCGGGACCAGCATTTTGTGGCCGATCGGTTCGATTTTGTGGTGCAGCCGATCAGCATCGAGCCCGGCTAAGCAAGCGATGCGTGCGCGCTTGACCTCAGATGTTACGTTCGACACCAGCGCATGGCTGCGGATGCGCAGCACGTCCTCGGCCATCCATTCATCGGGCTGGCTGGCCGTGAGCCTGAATTCGACCGGCAAGGGTTTGGTCCCGTTGCGCACCCCGGCTACATAGGCGTTCACCCCGTCGGTGAACGCCTGCACCCACTCCTTGGAGTCCGGGGCATATGCCGCCCACTCCTTGTCCATATCGCCGCGATAGAGGAACAGGCGCGCGGCACGGTCCTGTTCGACGTAGGCCGGTCCCAAGGACTTCGACAACAGACCGAGGCCGCGTTTGCGCCACAAATCGATCTGCCAGAGCCTGTCTCGAGCGGCGTTGTAACCCTGCACGAAGAATGCATCCCGGGGGCTTGATGCGAAAATATGCGCGATGCCCCAGTGATCGACGACGATGTCCGCGGGCCTGTTCAATCCGGCGACGGTCCAATTCAGCTCGCGGACGGCAGTCGAGCTCGTCGAGCGCGCACTCTGGCCAGAAGCTGGCAAGCGCGCGCCGAGCATAAGGACCAGCGCCAACGCGAGTGTCACCACCGCGTACCTTTTCCGGTTCCGATATCCCAAGGTTGCCTCCCCCGCATTTTTTTATTGTCGAGTGTGAAGGTAGGCCTGCGAAGCGCCGCTTGTCAAAGACCGCACCGGGATATGCGTTCATAGCTTCGCTGGTCAACGGCTGGCCGGTGTAGGCGTTATCCGACGGCATGCCAGGCATTTGCTACCTGCCAGCGGCCGATGATTGAGATATTTTTCCTCTCGGAATGTGATACAGATCATTGGCGGTCGGCTGCGGCACGAGTCAAATCCGCAACTTGACATAAATCGCGCGGAGTTTGCATGCCACAGCAACAGATCGGAAAGCACTGGGGCGAATACCTTCGGGAAGCCGTGCGCTATTGGCTCGGTCTGGCTGACGATGACATCAGCAATGTCCGCGGGCAGTT
>DATMKO010000222.1:0-2335 GCA_035571175.1 Steroidobacteraceae bacterium
ATGATGCTGCGATGAATCTGCCAGAACATGGCTGGATCGAGCCGCTCCTTCATCTGCTTCAGCGTCGAGTTCAGCAGAAAGGTCGCATTGCGGGTGGCGACCGTCGTGTACTTGTTATCGGCGCGCAGATAGCAGACCTCCGCCGCCGTCACGATCCGCAGCTCGGAACCGTGCGGCACGGACAGCCATTTGAGGTACTGCGGCTCGCCGCTGCCGGCCCCGCGCAGCAGCGCCACCAGCGACTGTAGGTCAACGGGCGCGTCGCGCAGCCGCGCCTGCAGGCGCTCGACGGTAAGCTTCATGCGTGCGGCGGAAATCGGTTTGAGAATGTAGTCGATCGCGCCGCGCTCAAAAGCCGCGAGCGCGTGCTGATCGAAGGCGCTGATGAACACAACATGCGCCCTGCCGCTGACATGTGCCGCCACATCGAGACCGCTGACGCCCGGCATTTGAATATCAAGGAATACGATATCGGGAGCGAAGCGATCCGCAGCCTGGATCGCCTCCAAGCCGTCGGCCGCCTCCGCGGCAATGACCAGATCCGGCCACAGGCTGCGCAACGCCTCGCGAATCTCCATCCGCAACAGCGGTTCATCCTCGGCAATGATCGCGCTGACCGGCTTCACGGCGTGGCGCCTGCAGGCAGGTCTGCGCCGGCGCTTCCCGTCACGGTAGCCTGCAGGCGCTGTATGAGCGCGTCGAGTTCGAGGTCCGCATCGGGCGAGCCTTGTTTGTACAAATCCCGGACCTCGGTGAGCGACCTGGTCAAAATGTGCGGATCGATGTGCGCCTGCGCCGTGGCGAGGCGCGATTCGGTGAGCCGCCGTTCGATCTGCACGCGCTTGAGTTCGGCGCTGCGTACGCCCTCCAGAATGCGCTGCGCGCTGCGGCGATTCACATACGCCAGCATCGCGAATCCGCCAAACATCAAGACATCGCAGGCGACGAAGATGATCATCGTGTATTGCACACGGACCGGTACTCCCGGCCGATTTACCACGGTATAGAGGTGAAACCAGCCGCGAATGTACCATTGGCCGAACGCGGTAACGATGCTTGCAATCAGAAGCGCCGCCGTGTAGGCGAACCACGCGCTTGAACCCCGACGCACCGCTTCATCGCCGGCAAGCACCGCCAGCAGCACGCATAGCGCCCCGAGCTGCGTAATGATGAGTCCCGACAACATGTAGTTCGGCGGCGCATTGTCGAAGTATTTCAGCTCTCGCGAGGCTTGCACGCACAGGCCTATCAGGTTGGCGAATAGAAACGCCCGCCATGTCATCGAGGCCACGACGGCCGGTACGAATCCGCGCATCACAGCGCATGCCCTATAGGCAGGGAGATCGCCGCCACCACTCCGCGCGGCTCGGCGTGCGCGAGGGAAAGAACTGCCGCCTCGCCGTATTGCATTTTCAATCGCAGCCGCACGTTCGCAAGACCGACTCCGGTGCCATGATCCTGCTGAGTGGTAATGCCGGAACCGGAATCGGCCACTTTCAAAATGAGCGCGGAACCGGCGCGCGCAGCGCTCACGCGGATAAAGCCGCCCTCGACCACCGGGTTGATGCCGTGCTTCAGCGCATTCTCGACCAGCGTCAGGAGCATCATCGTGGGCACGCGCATTGCTGCAAGATCGGGCGGCAAGGCGACAGCGTAGGAGAGCCTCGCGCCCATGCGCACCCGAAAGATGCTCAAATAAGCATCGACGAGCTGCATCTCCTCGGCCAGGGGCGAATCGTCCTGGCGTAGTTTGGGAAGTGCCGCGGCCAGATAGCGCATCAGGTTGTCGAGCATCTCCACGGCGGCGCTCCGGTCGATGCGCGCGAGCCTGCGGACATTGGCGAGCGTGTTGAACAGAAAATGCGGCTCGATTTGCGAGCGCAGCATCTGCAGACGCGCACGCTCGAGCTCGGCACTGAGGGTCGCGCTTTCGATCTGTGTGCGCAGCAGTGTCCCGGCGGCGCCGCGCATCGAGCCCCGATACAGGCATGCAGCCGCCACCAGTCCCGCAGCCAGAAGTCGCTCGGTAAAATGTCCCGGCCAGCGCGGATCGTGCACGCCGTCCAGCATGTACAGTGTGCTCCACAGCGCCATCATTGTGATCGCCACCACCAGCCACGCGGCGCGCTTTGCGCCGCCGCGCGGCGCGATATTCAAAACCAATATCAATAGCGGCAACATGGGCAGGGTTGCAGCCGCCTGCTGCAGGCCGGTCACCGCAATGCGTCGCAGCCCCTCGAGCGCACTGATATTCGGCAAATCGTTGACGTGCGTCTCGAGCGACCAGGAAATGGCCAAAAACAAGGTCAGAGCCACCGCATAGCCGAGTCCGGAG
>DATMKO010000223.1:0-3458 GCA_035571175.1 Steroidobacteraceae bacterium
CGCGATTTCTTGCCGGCGCGTCCCGCGCAGAGCGCGATGCGGTTGCCCTGACCACCCTGGCGGGCGTTGCGGATGCGTATTTTCAAGTGCTGGCGCTGCGCGAGCGGCAGACGGTGGCGCAATCCAACAGCGACGCCGCGAAGCAGTTGCTGGAGGTCGTGCAGTCCCGCTTCGATGCGGGTGTCGCGAGCCCGGTCGAACTGGCGTCGGAGCAGACGGCGTACGATGCGGCACAGATCGCCGCGGTGGATTTGCAGCAAGCCGAGGTCGAGGCGCGCGCCGCGCTGGCACTGTTGCTGGGACGAGTTCCGGAGAACTTCAATGTGCAAGGCAAGCCGTTGGATTCGCTCACCGAACCGCAAGTGGCCGCGGGCCTGCCCTCGGAATTGCTGACCCGACGTCCCGATATTGTCCTGGCCGAGGCGAACTTGCGCGCCGGTCACGCTGATCTTGTGGCTGCCCGCGCTGCAATGTTTCCCAGCTTGAGTCTGACCGCCGGGGCGGGCGTGCAAAATCCGGCGTTGCCCGCGACGGTGCTGACCATTCCGGGGGTGGGACCGTCGTTTGCCTTGGGCGCGAGCCTGATTCAGCCGATCTTCGATCATGGACGATTGCAAGCCCAGCGTGATGAGGTGCAGGCAAAGGACACGGAACTGCTGTTGGCTTATCGCGCGGCGATCATCGCAGCCCTCATCGACGTTGAAAATGCGCTGAGCGCAATCCAGCACCTGGACGCGGCGCGAGAATTTCAAGTCGCGAATGTCGCGCACAGCGAACGCGCGTTCGAAGGGGCAAAGCTGCGTTACCAGGCTGGATCAGGCGACTTCCTGACGCTCCTCGAGGCGCAGCGCACGCTGTACGCGGCGCGCGATCAATTCATTCGATACAAGCTTGCGCGGCTGCAATCTCTGGTCAGCCTGTGCAAGGCGCTCGGCGGGGGCTGGACACAACAAGTCCCGCCAGGCATGACGGCCAGATCAACCCAGCGGAATGTAAATCAATGAATGCGATCATCCGATCGAAGCACCGGCCATGCAACACCGCGGTGGGACTTGCGGTCTGCTGCCTGGCCGCGGCGCTGCTGCTTGGCTGTCACAAATCTGCGCCGGATGCCGACGCAGCGGCGCAAAACGCCGCGGCCAAGGACAAGCCCGCCGCGGGCGAGGAATCCGCGGAAGGCGTCGAGCTGAAGGCGGATGAAATCCAGAAAATGGGCATCGTCACAAGCGCGGCGAAGCCGATGACGCACATTCCCGAAACGGCCGGCTTTGGTACGGTCATTGCTCACGAAACAATCGCGCAGACGGTTGCAGATCTTGCCACAGCGATGGCCATCGAACGCCAGAGCCGTTCCGCCTTGGCGCGCGCACAGAGATTGGCGGGAACGCCCGGTGCCATGCCGGTGGAGGCTCAGGAAGCCGCCGAACGCCAGGCGCAGGTCGATCAGGCCGCGCTGCTGTTGGCGCAACGGCGCCTGACCACGGCGCTGGGACAAAGCCCGCCCTGGCAGGAGCACGACAGCGGCCCTGAGCTTGCTGCACTGGCCGCCGGCCACACCAAGCTGGTGCGCGTGACCTTTCCGTTCGGGGCACTCGGCAGTTCCAGTCCGGTCGCGCTGCGCTTGGCGCGATTCAATGCAACACCCGGCGCAAAGAGCTGGGAGTCGCACTCCGTGTGGAGCGCGCCGGCGGATTCCAACATCCCGGGCAAGAGCTTTTTCGCCTTGCTCAAGGGCAGCGATGTCGGCGAAGGCGAGCGCCTGCTCGCCTGGGCGCCGGTCGGTACCGCGGAATCCGGCGTGCAAGTGCCTGCCGCTGCGGCGGTGATCACCGGCGGCAGGTACTGGTGCTACGTCGAGGAAAAACCGGGCAATTTCGTGCGCACGGAAATCGACACGAGCATGCCGACGGCGGAGGGTTACTTCGTGAAGGAAGGCGTGTCTGCCGGAGACAAGATTGTAACCAGCGCCGCAGGGCAGCTCCTGGCACGTGAACTGAATCCCAGCACGACAGCCGACTAGTCATGATACGAGCACTTGTCGCACTTTCCGTGCGTCACTACGGAGCGGTCACCGCGCTGACGCTGCTGGCATTGATCTTCGGGTCATGGGGCGCGCTGCAGGCGCCCCTCGACGTCTTTCCCGAGTTCGTTCCTTCACAGGTCGACATTCAGACCGAAGCACCCGGATTCGCGCCGCAGCAAGTCGAAGAGCTGGTCACGAAACAAGTTGAGAACGCGGTCAACGGCTCGGCCGGTCTCGCTACCTTGCGCTCCGAGTCGATCCCCGGCCTGTCGGTGGTGAACATCACCTTCAGGGACGGCGTCGACGTGCACGTCGCGCGGCAAGGAGTTGCGGAGCGTTTGGCCGAACTCGGCAGTTCATTGCCCGCCGGCGTCGGTACGCCCAAGTTGTCGCCGCTGGTGTCGAGCACGATGGATCTGTTGAAGATTGGCCTGGTATCCGACAAGGTCGATGGTTATACGCTGCGCGACAACGCCGATTGGATCATCAAGCCGCGCTTGCTGGCGGTTCCCGGCGTCGCCCGGGTCATTGTTTTCGGCGGCGACGTGCGCCAAATTCAAGTTTTGCCGGACACGCGGAAACTCTCCAGTTTCGGCCTGTCGTTTTCGGAAGTGGCTGATGCGGCGAAGGCCGCACTACCACTACGAGGCGCCGGATTCATCGATCTCGCCGCCCAGCGCGTCTTGCTGCAGTCGCCCACGCCGGAGCCCGACATCAATTCGCTGGGTCAGGCCGTGGTCGGCGTGCGTAGCGGCACGCCCATCCTGCTGCGGGATGTGGCGGCGATAAAAATCGCGCCCGCATTGCGCTCCGGCGATGCCCTCGTCATGGCCAAGCACGGCGTGATGATCTCGACATCAAGCCAGTATGGGGCCAATACGCTGCAGGTAACGCTGGCCATCGAGAAAGTACTGGCCGATTTGGAGCCGGCGCTCAAAAAGCAGGGAATCACCCTGTACTCCGCGCTGCACCGTCCGGCCAATTTCATTGAGCGCGCACTGCAGAACCTGAAGGAATCCTTGGCCATCGCCGCGGTGCTGATACTGGCAGTGCTGTACATTTTCTTGCGTGACCTGCGCGCCGCATTGATCGCATTCACCGCGATTCCCCTGTCTCTGCTGGCGGCGGTCGCCGTGCTGCGGTACCTGGGATTGACGCTCAACACCATGACTCTCGGCGGCTTTGCCGTAGCCCTCGGCGTCCTGGTGGACGATGCGATCATCGGTATCGAAAACATTTTGCGCCGCTTACGCGAGAATGGGCAGCGGCCGGAGCCGCGGCCGCGCCTCGAGATCGTGCTGGAAGCCTCGCTCGAGGTCAGGGGTCCCGTGATTTATGCAACCGCGGTGGTGATCGCGGTTTTTCTGCCGGAGCTGTTCACATCCAGCGTCCAGGGGCGCTTTGTCGGTCCGTTGGCGCTCGCCTTCATTTTTGC
>DATMKO010000224.1:0-3279 GCA_035571175.1 Steroidobacteraceae bacterium
CAATCGGGAATTCGCGCCAACGACGTAATCGTCGGCGTCGGGCGCACGCCGATCACGAATCTGAAGTCGTTTCGCGAAGCGGCCAAGGGGGCCTCCGTGCTGGTGCTCAAAGTACGTCGCGGAACCGACACTCTATTGATCCCCATTCGGTGAGCCGTGCGCAACCTGTCCATAGTCGTTCTCGGCGGCACCGGATTCTTGGGGACCCGGCTGGCGGCTCGCTTGATCAAGGACGGTCACCAGGTCACGGTACTGACGCGCGACGCGGAGCAGCACAAACACCTGCTGGTACTGCCCGGACTGTCGTTGCAGAACTGCGATGTCTATCAGGAAGCGCAGCTCAGCGAGCACTTCCGCGGCCGCGACATCGTGATCAATCTCATCGGCATTCTCAACGAGCGCGGCTTCGGCGGGGCCGGCTTCCGCCGCGCCCACACGCAGCTTGCGCAGAACATCCTGCAAGCCGCGCGTTCCGCGGGCGTCACGCGACTTCTGCAGGTCTCGGCCTTGAAGGCCGGTGTCGATGCGCCAAGCTTTTACTTGCGCACCAAAGGCGAAGCGGAAAAACTGATTCGCGAGCACACCGGTGCCCTGGATTGGACCATCTTCCGGCCGTCCGTGATGTTCGGCCCCGGCGACTCCTTTCTAAATCGCTTTGCGCGATTGCTGGCCGCGATTCCCCTGATCTTTCCCCTCGCACGGCCAAACGCGCGCCTGCAGCCGGTGTTTGTGGATGATGTGGTCGATGCGTTGCTGCGCACGCTGCATGGCGGTGCATCCAGTCGCGCGATTTACGAGCTCGGCGGCCCCAAGATCTACACCCTGCGCGAGATTGTCGAGTTGGTGGCGAAATTGACGGGCCGGCACCGCTGGATCATCCCGCTGCCGGATTTTGCCGCGCGCATGCAAGCGCTGATCATGGACTTCGTGCCCGGTCGTCCATTCTCCAGCGACAACTACCGCTCCCTCAAGGTTGACAGCGTATGCAGTGAAGACGGCTTCGCGAGGCTGGGAATCAAGCCGCAATCGATGGCAGCGTCGGCCCGCTACTACCTGGGCAGCCAAGAAGACAATGCTCGCCTGAGCCAAAATCGCGCCGCAGCCGGGCGCGCCGCGGGTCGAGCCACTCCATCGTCATGAATCCTTGACGTCGGGGCTCGGGAACGCCGCCGCAGCGGCGAAAATCCACTCGCGAAACTGCGCCACTTTGGGCAGCGCCAGGAAGCTCTTCGGACAGACGAAATAATAAGCCGAGCCGTACGGCATGGCACGCTTGCCGGCAAGACGCAGCGTGCCTTTTTGCAGCGCGCCGCTGACCAGTGTCCAGCGCCCGAGCGCGTAGCCCAGGCCTTCTTCCGCCGCCGTCAGCAAGCCCGCCGAGTCTTCGATGCTCGGCGCACTGCTGCACCACGCGGCCTGCTCGCCGATTTGCGCCCAGACGCGCCACGGCACATCCCCGCTTTCGAGCAGCGGAATCTTGCTCAAGTCCATGCCGCGCTCGATCATCCCGTATTGCTTGATCAGTTCCGGGCGCGCCACCGGCACCAACCAATCGTCGAGCAGCTTTTCGCAGTGCACGTTCGGGTAGTCGCCGCGGCCGAAGCGGATGGCGATGTGATTGGAACTGCGCGAAAAATCCACCAGGTCGCGCGAGGTATGAAAGCGCAGCTCGATGTCCGGAAACTTGCGGCGAAAGGAGCGGATGCGCGGCAGCAGCCAAATCTGCAGGAACGAGGACAGCAAGCTTATCTGCAGCGGACCCGCGCGGCCGTGATGCTTCATTTGCTGCAAGGCGGACTCGAGCTTTTCCAGCCCGGCTCTGACTGCGGGCAGCAACTCCAGGCCTTCCTCGGTGATCTCCACCCGCCGGCCGTTGCGCCTGAACAGCGGCACCTGGATATAGCCTTCCAGAGCCTTGATCTGCTGGCTCACGGCCGCCGGCGTGACGCTGAGCGCATCCGCCGCGGCGGTGAAACTCAAATGCGCCGCCACCGCTTCGAATACGCGCAAGGATCCCAAAGGCATTCGATTGTAGGCGGTTGACACCTTAAGTTTTCCTTAACAGTCCATCGGCAGCGCAGTTTAATCTTCCGACTCGCCGCACACCAGAGCATCGCGCTGCGCTTGCGGAAGCTTCGCAAGCCCGCGCACCCGACGGTAGAAGGCGGGCAGATCGCCGCCGGCCGCGCGCAATTCGCGCTCGAACCCCGGCACACAGGTGTAGTAGGTGGCGAGCGACGCCAGATGGGCGTTGTTGATATCTCCGGCGAACCAGGCATCGAACGGCGCATGACCGCCCCAGCGCGTCTTGAGGACGGCATACGACGCACGCAGGGCGGCGAATGCGGCGCGCTTGTCCTCGCGCAGCGCGGCAGGCGGCAGCTTTTCGGCATACACCGCGCGCAGCTGCGTGCGGGTTGCGTTGAACAGTGCAATCACTTCAAGGTAGCGCTGTTGCCCCAATAGATAATCTGTCAGGTCGCGATCGCGGCCCTGTTGCTTCAGCCAGCGCCGCACGCCTTCGTCCGCCACCGTGGTGGCCAGCGCCTCGTTGAATGATGCATCGTTCGGCACGTACAGCATTTGGTGCGTGAGTTCGTGAAAAATGATCGATGCCAGCTCCACATCGTTCCAGCCCATCATGGTATTGAGGAGCGGATCATCGAAGTGCCCCAGAGTGGAATATGCCGCCACACCGCCGACAAAAACATCCAGCCCCTTGGCGCGCAATCCGGCGGCAAACTCGTGCGCTTTGTTTTCGGCAAAGTAGCCCCGATAGGCCACGCATCCGACGAAGGGATAACACCATTGCTTGGGGTCGACGGAAAACTCCGGCGCGGCCACCACATTCCACACCACATACGGTCGGCCGACGTCCGCGTAGCTTCTATAGCTGCCATTGTCGGGCAACCCCAGATCGCGGCTGGCGAAATCGCGAATCGAAGTGACTGCCTCGAGCTGTGTGCGCAGCGCCGTCGATGTAGTTGGCTTGTCGATGACGCCGCTGATCGGTTCACGCTTGGACATGAGCGCCAGGTGGCCTTGGGCGCTTTGCAGCAAATAACAGCCGCCGCTTGCGGAGGCTATCAACACCACGACCGCGGCCACACGGATTGTGGCGGCTATGCTGTTAATATTCACCCATGCAAGTGTATCTGGTTGGCGGCGCCGTTCGGGACGCGCTACTCGGCTTGCCCGTCCGGGAACGCGACTGGGTCGTCGTCGGCGGGACACGAGACGAGCTGCTGCGCCGAAAATTTCGCGAAGTGGGCCGGGACT
>DATMKO010000225.1:0-7608 GCA_035571175.1 Steroidobacteraceae bacterium
ATCCAATGCGTATGCAATCGCCCGGCGAACCAGTAAATTGCCCAGCGGCGCAACGCGCTCGTTCAGCGCCAGCACGGTTTCCATTTCGGTGGTGCCGGCGAATACTGCAAAACGCGGATCGGCGGCAAACTGCGCAAAACTTTCCGGCGCCGGATAATTGGCGAAGGCATCCACATCGCCCGCCATCAGCGCGGCATAAGCCGCATTCGGATCGGTTATGAATTTGAACGTCACTTCTTCCAATCCCGCGGGCGGGCCCCGATAGTCCGGATTGCGCGCGAGAGTGATCGAATCGCCGCGCCGCCATCTTCCGAATCGAAATGGACCGGTGCCGATGGGGCGTATGGCGTTGCCGGCGGCAGACTGCGGCGAAACCATCACGGCCGATCCAAACGCCAAGGACTGGAGCAGCCCTCCGGAGCGCCGATTCAGCACGATCTTGACGGTATTGGGATCGACGATCTCGACGGACCGAATGGCGCCAAACCGCGATCGCTGCGGATTGATGGAGCCGGCCGCGATGATCCGATCCAGCGAATATTTCGCTGCGGCAGCATCGAAGGAGCTGCCGTCATGAAAGCGCGCGCCGGCGACCAGGTGGAAGACATAAGTAAGGCCGTCGTCCGAGATGTCCCATGAGGCGGCGAGCCGCGGCAGCACCGAACCATCCGCGGCGAATTGCACCAGCCCTTCGAGCACATTGCCGTACAGAACCTCTGAAATGGCGGCGGCGGGATTTGCGGTGGGATCAAGTATCGGCGGCTCGAGCTGCATGCCGATGATGGCTCGCTCCCCGGCATGAGCATTCGGCCCCGCGAGCAGCGGCAGTCCCAGCAAAGCCCAAATCGCCGCTCGCTTGAGGCTCATGCGGCGCCAAGCAGCAGCGATCGGGCGGCCATTGCCATGACCTTCGCGGAATTCACCATGTCGTCGATCCGCACGAACTCATCCGCCTGATGCGCAATATCAAGAATTCCAGGACCGTAGGCGATGCAGTCGCGCAGTTTGCCGATGCGATCGATGTGCTTCTGATCGTATGTGCCCGGCGAACAGATGAATTCGGGGTCGCGGCCGATCACGCGGCGAATCGCCGCCGCGGTGCTGCGTGCCACCGGGCCGTTGCGATCGGCCATCGTGGGCTGCACCTCGAAAATGTCGCGAATTCGGTACGCGAAACCGGGGCGATCTTTGACCAACTGTTCGAGCAGGTCGCGCACCTCGGCTTTGACGCCGTCCAGGTTCTCTTCAATGAGCACGCGGCGATCGATGACCATGCGGCAGGAATCCGGCACGCAGGGAGCCGGATACCCGCATGGTTCCGCCGCTCCGCCGTGGACGGAGTTGATGTTCAAAGTCGCGTGCCGCGCGCCCGACGGCACCACGGGCATATCCGTGCGCCGCGCCGCGAGTCTGGGATAAAGATCGCGTTCCAGACGATCGATGACGGCATTCATGTGGCGCACGGCACAGTCGCCCAGGAATGGCATGGAGCCGTGCGCGATGCGCCCCAGCGTCTCGATTTCCGCCCACCACACCCCGCGGTGGCCGATGCACACACGGTCCACATTGAGCGGCTCCGGAATGATGACGTGATCCACTCGCCCTGGCGAAAACCAGCCGCGCTGTGCGAGGTAGTGGACACCGCCGTAGCCGCCGGTCTCTTCATCGACGGTGCCTGAAATCTCCAGAGTGCCCGGTAGGTGCGCCCCGCAATCGATCAGTGCTTCGACCGCGATGATGGAAGCCGCCAATCCACCCTTCATGTCGCAGGCGCCGCGCCCATACACCATGCCGTCCTTGACGATGGCGGCGAATGGATCCAGGGTCCAACCCGCTCCCGCTTGCACCACATCGATATGGCTGTTGAAGTGCACGCAGGGACCGGCCGCATCGCCTTCACGCCGCGCTACCACATTGATGCGCGGGTGGCGCGTCGTATCGCCCGGCGTCCCGGCCGCATGCACATACTCGACGGCGAAGCCGCGCTCACTCAAGCGCCGGCCGATGAATTCCGCACATGGTTGATAGGCATCGCCCGGCGGATTGACGGTGGGAATGCGAATCAGCTCACGCGTCAGCTCGATCAATTCGTCGCGGCGCGCGTCGATCATTTGAAACACTTGCTGCGTCGGATCTGCGGGCATGTCTATCTCAAGAAGAATGCCGGAAACGCGTCAAGGCGGCGCGACTTTTTGCCTGATCCGCCAATGCATCGAGGCCAAGTTTCGAGTACACCGCCGCGAGCGACGAGTTTACCGGCACACCGTCGGGGTCGGCGTTGCGCCGCAACTCCAGCATTTGCTGCGCGGCGCTCAGCCGCCCGCTCCTGACCGCGGCATCCAGCAGGATTTGATCGAACAGATCGCGCTGCGCATGGCTGCCGCCGGCCTCGCGCATCCGCGGTACGGCCGGCGCCAATCGACCCCAGGCGCGCTCGTAGTCGCCGCGCGCATAGGCGTACAAACCCTCGCAGCCCGGCAGCGCAACTTCCTGCCATACCAGCCTGCTGAACGACGGCGCCCGCTGTGCATGGCGGCGCACCGATTCCAGCAGCGCCTCGGCCTGCGGTCGACCGGCGCGCGCCAGACCATACAGGTATTGCAGTGTCAGGAAAGGCTGTACCGTATCGCTCGCGCGGGCCTCGAGATGATCGGCGAGATCCTGCCAGCGCGACCCGACGTCGATGCCGGCGATCTCGAATCTTGCCAACAGCGATACGGCTCCGATCTGATCCTGCGAATAATCCTTGGCGATGCCCCAACAATGCTCATCATAGAGTTTGAGAGCTTCGCTTTCGCGTCCCTGGCTCAAGTAAAACAGCGCCAAGTGCCACCATAAGTGCGTGAGCATGAAGGAGTTCAATTGCGTCCACGTATCCGCCGCATCCTCGAGGAACCTGGCGCCTGCGTCGATGTGGCCGCGGGTCAAAAGCACGTGTGCCAGCGCATGCTGTGCCCAAGGTTCCTTGCGGCGCATTGCGAGCGCGGTACGCGCCGCGGACTCCGCCTCTTCGAGCAGATGGCATTGCTCATATGCGAACGCCGCCATGCCGTGAAAATAGGCTATATCGGCATTCGCGGGCGCGACTTTCAGGGCGGTCCGCAGCATGGCCGGCGCATCGCCGCGATTGAATTCAAAATACTGATGTGTCTTGACGACGACGAGATCCCGCGGAAATTCTCCCGCCGCCTGATCGCAGTGGCTCATCGCGAGCTCCGTATCGTCATCGACCCAGGCGCGCAACAGCGCGACATTGAGTTGCTCGCGGCGCGTGGCCAGGTGCGCCGTGCGCTCCGCGGCCGCCAGATACTTTGCCGCTCGCTGGCCGGCCTCGGGCGCCTCGAGCAGCATCCACAGTATTCCTGCATACGCGTTGGCCAGACACGAATCAGGATCCACCTCTGCAGCCCGCACGATGTGCTCGGCCCGCGTCTCGTACGCCAGATAGCCGCCCACAAAATCATCGATGGCGCGCAGCGTGTCATCGCGCTGGCCGGTGACCGGGTTACCCAGTTGGTCGCGCTGCATAGGTCGATGATACCGGAGCGACATCGCCGGCTGCGGTCTCCGGCACGACTTTTTTCGTCAGCAGGTCATGGAATTTTTCCATTTCCTCCCATTGCGGGAAATGAGCGGAGTTCTCAAACCAGATCCACTGTTTCTGCGGCGCACCCAGGGCGGCAAAGTACTCCTGCGATACCGCGAAAGGCGCCATGTAGTCGTGGTGGCCAACGGCGAAGTAAACCGGGACGTCAACCGCCGGAACGGTGTTTTTCAGATCGATCGCGGCCAACTGCGGAAACAGCAGATCGAAGGAGTTCTGTGCCGCCGACGTGTAGCGAAGTTTTTCAGGCCACGAGTACTCGACGGCAGAGATCATCCAGCCGACGCGGTCAAACTTCTCGGAGCTGTGCCACAGCCCGCCGAAGGCCTGCAGCCATTTGCCATAGATTTCTCGCTTGGCGTTGGCGTCCGCGCCGCTATAGGGAGGTGGTCCGATGCGCGTCAGATCATGCATCGCTTTTGAATCGTTGCGGGCACCGGCCTCGTCCAGCAGAAAGCGATAGCCGACATTCATGCCTTGTGGCAGATTCGCGATCTGTCCGGTGCTGACGAACGCCTGATACAAATCGGGGTATTTCTGCACGGCCATGATGCCAATCACGCTGCCCCAGGAACTGCCGACCAAGATCAGTTTTTTGCGGTGGAATCGCTGCAGAAGAAGTTCGGTCAATTCATGGGTGTCTGCGACGAACCGGGCGACGTTCATTGCGCTACGCGGGTCGATGGCTGCCGCCGATTTTCCGGCGCCGCGCTGATCCCACTCGACCACCACGAAATCCTCCTCCAGAAGGCGATTGAAACGAACTGTGGCCATTTCCGCCTGGCCGGGGCCACCATGCAGTTTCAGCAGAATCGGGTTCTGAACATTGTTGCCGCGGATCAGGATCCACTGCGAGACACCGCCGAGCCGGACCTTCTCCAGACTTGCCACGCTGCCCGGGATCGCGCGCCCTTGGGCATCGCGAATGGGCTTGGTTTCGGAGGAAGTGCAGCTACATAGACAAGCCACGGCCGCAAGCCACGCGGCGAGCTTCAACTTGGGAATCACGGCGATGAAGCCAGTTCAAGCGCCTCCAACCGAGGTCCCGCCAATCTGCCGATTCGCACCGACGCGTCGTACAGCACCAAACCGAAACCAATCAGGGCGATCAGCAGAGCGATTGACGCTTTTACGTGGCGCGACTCGAAACGGCGCATTGCGGATGCAAATGCCATGAGGCCGAGCAGGGCGGCAACCACGATGATTGCATCGACGCTGGCCCGCTGCCAGTAGCTGCCTCCCAGGTGCAGCCACATTCCAAATTCATCGAAAGTCAGAGCCATGGCCACGCCGTAAGCCAAGGCAGCAACACGCAATTCCCGCGTGCCGCGGGTACTGAACAGAAGAAACGCGCCCACCCCGGCGAGCAAGAAAATACCGTAGTTCAAATGATGGACATGCGTCCCGTTCAGAAAGAAATACAAGTTCGGCATGAGGCGCGCCATGATCAGGAAAACCGCCGTACGCGCCACAATGAACGTAAGAATGAAGCCGAATAGAGCGAGGCGCGCGAGCCGCGCCGATTCACTGCACAGCCAGCTGCTCGATTCGCTGCTCGATTCGCTGCTATCTTTGGTGTCCACGGCCGTATTGTAGCGCGCCGGTGGTGGTATCCCTGCAGCGGGGGCCGGCGGGGCCGATCCGCCCAGGCCATCGTCCGTCCCTGGACGATGGCCGCCTGCCGCTTTTTTGAATGCCCGAAATCCAGACCGCTGGGCGACTAGTGGGCCTTGCCGCCGAAAACGTCGTTCATGACCAGAGAGGTCGCGTCGCAGGCATGGTTCAAGCAAGACAGGCCAAAGCCCGCTTCCAACGTGCGCAGCAGTGAGAAATGATCATAGGGCACGCTGCTCACCGCGCCGTTGGCCGCGTAATTCGTTTCGACCAGGAATACGACGCGGTTGGCCGCGTTCGAGTAGTCGTTTTCGTCCCAGACCAGGATGATGGCGTTGCGTCCATGGCGCCATACGTTCGAATCCTTGATGCCATGAACAAGTTTGGCGACTTCGGCATCGCCTTGCTGGATAGCGAGGTTGGTTGCCGCCGTGCTGCCGGTGGCACAAATCGTGGTGCCCCCGGAAACAGAGCCATGCATGTCGTGGCATTGATTGGGTACGATGAAGGCAAGGTTCGGCGCCCTCTCCTCCGAGGTGAGGTCCGCCCACAGTCCATTCGGGCCATCGAAGTCGACCACCTGATCGAGGCTCAAGTCGGCGTTCTCGCCGCTCTCGACATTCTCAAAATAGACGAACGGGTTGTGCTTCACCGCATACAGCTTCTGAATGTTCGTCGCCGGCGTGGGCGGACCGCCATTGACCTCGAACACCGACGCCGGACTCAAATTGGAAAACTCGCCGTCCGAGTAGTTGACGCCGAAGACGCCGGGAACAATGGCCGGGAGGCTTTCCTGATAACTTTTCCAGGACTTGCCCTTCGCCACCAATTGGTCGGCAATCGATTGCGGCGTGAACGGCGCAGCCGGATAGTTTCGCAGTGCACAGTTGTTGGCGGCCGGCGGATTGCCGCCCAACGAGATCTGCCCGTTGCAGTCGGTCGACGAGGTCGCGGTTGCGACCACCGGATTATCGAGACCTGCAACCGAAATCGGCGTGAAGGCATTGCCGCAACCGCTGCTGGGCGCATTGTCCTGGCAGCCGAAGCCATTGATCCAGACCGGCCAGTAATCGTTGGGGAGGCCGAAATTGGATCCGCCGACGATCTCCAGATAGTTCGGGGCGCTGGGATGACCGACGGCGAAATACTGCGTGGCCTGATTAACTTGAGCGGCATATTGGTTGATGAACGGGGCGTTCGGATTGCTGAGGATGTCGGTGTTGGTCTGATTTTCCATCATGATCAAGAAAACATGATCGAGTCGCCCGAAATCGCTGTGCGGGCGATCCTTATCCCAAGCGCCGGCGTTGCCGGCAACCAATGCGGTCGCGGCCAGCGTGAGCAAGGCCTTTTTCATGGGTTTCATTGGTAAGGCTCCTGGTTGTGGTTGGACAGGGCCTGGCATTCTTCATCAGCGCCATAACCAATTTATTGCAGATATGTTGCTGGATCACTTCACGCGCGGGGATGAGATTGCCGACGGGACGGCGACAAGCGCCGCGGCCCGCAAGCACCGAGTATTTTTTTCAATTTGGTTCCGGTAGGTGCGGGTCCGGCGCCAACGATCGGCGCGAGTTCCCAAGGGCCAATCCAGCGTAAACTAGCGGTTCTCAGAACAGCAAGGATTCAGGATGCCGCGGAAGCTTCTTCTGCTCGCTGCGTGCGCGCTGTCAATGACTCGCGCCCAGTCGGCGCAGGCGCAAGCTTCGCCGATTCCGCAGGCAAACTATACGGTGGCCGGAAGTTGGCGGCTGGGCGGCAACGGCGGCTGGGATGACCTGGCATTGGAGGCCAGCGGCGCCAGACTATTCGTCAGCCGGGGCGATCACGTCGATGTCATTGAAACCGGCAGCGGCAAATTGGCGGGGACCATTCCGCGCACCGCCGGAGTTCACGGTATCGCGTTCGCGCCGGCGCTGAAGCGAGGCTTCACCAGCAACGGCGAGGCCAATACCGTCACTGTGTTCGAACTCGGGACGCTGCGCGTCACGCACGAAGTGCCGGTATCGGGAACGATGCCGGACGCCATCCTGTACGAGCCGCAGCGGAATCAAATCTATACCGCCAACCGTGAATCGGCGAATATTTCGGTACTGGACGCCACAACGCTGCAAATCGTTGCGACCGTGCCGCTGCCGGGTCCGCCGGAATTCATGGCCACGGACGCCGAGGGACGCGTCTATGTCAATATCGACACCGCGCCCGGGACGCTGGTCATGATTGACGCCAAGACCCTCACGGTAAAGGCCAAGTGGCAGTTGAAGGAATGCGCGAATCCCACCGGGCTTGCGTTGGATGCGCCCGATCATCGATTATTCTCGGTGTGTGCCAACCAGGTCATGGCCGTCACCGATTCGATATCCGGCAAGCCGGTCGCCCGAGTGGTGATC
>DATMKO010000226.1:0-10972 GCA_035571175.1 Steroidobacteraceae bacterium
CCTGCAGATTCGACCCCAGCTGCGCCGCCAGGCGAATGCGCTGCGCTTCGCCGCCCGAAAGGCTCGGGGCGGCGCGATTCAATTGCAAATAACCCAAGCCGACGTCGCAGAGGAAGGTCGTGCGCGCGGTAAGTTCGGCCAACAAATCACGCGCAATGTCCTGCTCGCGGCCGACCAATTTTAGCTTGCGAAGGCCGGCAGAAAATTCCTGCACCGGCAAATCCGTGAGCGCGGCCAGCGATTGGCCGCGGAACAGCACGTGCAGCGCCACCGGATTGAGACGTTGACCTTCGCACGCCGCACAAATGTCGAGGGGTGCTTCGGTATCGCGCCACGCGGATTCCTCGCCGCTTTGCTCGGCATCGAATTGCGGCAATTGCAAGCCCGTGCCGAAGCAGCTGCCGCACCAGCCATGCTTGGAGTTGAAAGAGAACAACCGCGGGTCGAGTTCCGGAAAGCCGGTGCCGCATTTCGGGCAGGCGCGCTTGGTCGAGAACACGCTCGCAGAAGATCCCAGCAGCACATGAACCACCCCGCGGCCATGCTCCAATGCCGTTTCGAGCAGTTCGCGTAACGGCCCTTCAGCCGACGCGCTGACCTTCACTTCGCCGACCGGCAGTTCGATGCTGTGTTCGACGAAACGGTCGAGGCGCGGCCACTTCGCCGTGGGAATAAGCTCGCCGTCGACGCGCAGGTGCGTGAAGCCTTTGCCGCGCGCCCATTTGGCAAGCGCCGTATACAGGCCCTTGCGCGCGACGATCAGCGGCGCCAAAAGGGTGATGCTTTTGCCGCGATAACCTTCCAGCAGAGTGGCCGCAATCGCGTCGGCCGATTGCGGTTCGATCCTTGATTCGCAAACCGGGCAGTATTGCGTTCCCAGCTTCACGTACAGCAGCCGCAGGAAATGATAAATCTCCGTAAGCGTCGCCACCGTGCTCTTGCGTCCGCCGCGGCTGGTGCGCTGTTCGATGGCGACCGTGGGCGGGATGCCGAATATGGCATCGACGTCCGGCCGCGAAGCAGGCTGCACGAACTGCCGCGCATAAGCGTTCAAGGACTCAAGATAGCGCCGTTGGCCTTCGGCAAACAAAATATCGAAAGCCAGTGTGCTCTTGCCGCTGCCGGATACACCGGTGATCACCGTGAATTTGTTGAGCCCCAAGCTAACGTCGATATTTTTGAGATTGTGCTCGCGGGCGCCGTGAATCTCGATCATCGTGGGCGCGGCCGCGTAGCGGCGGGCTCGGAGCGCGTCGCGAACTGCGTTGTCCCCCGCGTCCGCTTCGGCGAGTGCGCGCCCGGTGTGCGAAGCGGCGGCTTGCATGACTTCGGCGGACGTGCCGGCGCAGACGACGCTGCCGCCGGCGGCGCCGCCCTCCGGACCCAAATCGATGATCCAATCGGCGGCCCGGATGACGTCCAGGTTGTGTTCGATCACGAGCAGCGAATGCCCGGCATCGATCAGCTTCCGAAACGCGCGCAACAGCTTGGCGACATCGTCGAAGTGCAGTCCGGTCGTCGGTTCATCGAATAAGAACAGCGTTCCGCTCGGGGCAGCGGCGCCGTTCGCCGCCTGCTTGGCTGATGATTTTTTGGACCCGGCCAGGCGCGCGGCGCTATCGGCGAGATGACCTGCAAGTTTGAGGCGCTGTGCTTCTCCGCCGGAAAGGGTCGGGACCGGTTGCCCCAGCCGCAAATAGTCGAGTCCGACATCCTTGAGCGGCGCCAACCGCAGGCACACCTCTTTGTCTGCGGCGAAAAACGCCAGTGCCTCGGACACCGTCAGGTCGAGCACGTCAGCGATGCTCTTTGGCGCGGAATTGCCGCGGGATATCTTGATTTCGAGAATTTCGGCTCGATAGCGGCGGCCGTCACAATCCGGGCATCGTAGGTACACATCCGAAAGGAATTGCATCTCGACGTGTTCAAAGCCGTTGCCGCCGCATCCCGGGCAGCGGCCATTGCCGGCATTGAAGCTAAAGGTGCCGGCGGTGTATTTGCGTTCGCGGGCCTGCGGCAACCGGCCGAACAAATCGCGGATGGCGTCAAACGCCCCGACATAACTCGCGGAATTCGAGCGCGTGGTGCGGCCGATGCGGCTCTGATCCACCATGATCACCGCGTCGATCAGCTCTGCGCCTTTGAGATCCCGATAGGCGCCCGGATTCTCGGTAGGTTTGCCCTTGGCGCGCAGCAGCGCCGGGAACAGCACGTCGTGAACGAGCGTGGATTTGCCGGAGCCGCTGACGCCGGTGACGCACACCAGCCGCTGGAGAGGAATCGCGACATCGATGTTTTTGAGATTATGCTGTGCCGCGCCCGCGAGGCGCAGAGTGCGTGCGGCTGGGCGGCGCGCGGCCGCAACCCGCGGCGCCTCGACTCGCTTGCGATGAAACAGGTAGTCGGCAGTCAAGGACCCGTGAGCGTTCGGCAGATCCCGAATCGGGCCGTAGAACACGATTTCGCCGCCGTGCTCGCCAGGCCCGGGACCAATATCGAGCACCCGGTCCGCGGCGTGTATGACTTTCGGGTCATGTTCAACCACCACCAGCGTATTGCCGGCATCGCGCAGGCGGTGCATGACGCCGACGATGCGATTGACGTCGCGGGGATGCAGTCCGATCGACGGTTCGTCGAGTACGAATAAAGTGTTGACCAGCGAGGTGCCGAGTGCAGTGGTGAGATTGATGCGTTGCACCTCGCCGCCGGATAAGGTGCGCGACTGGCGGTCGAGATTCAAATATCCCAACCCCACGTCGGTCAAATATTTGAGGCGCGCGCGGATCTCCCGCAACAGAAGATCCATCGCCTCATCGAGCAGCCCCGGCAATTCCAGGGCCGCGAAAAATCGCTGCGTCTCGTCTATGGGCAGCAGCATCAACTGGCGGATGTCGACGCCGGGATTGCCAACGCGCCACAGCAGCGCCTCGGGTTTCAAGCGCGAGCCTCGACAGGCCGCGCACTCGGTATACGAGCGGTACCGCGAGAGCAGCACGCGGATGTGCATTTTGTACGCTCGGGTTTCCAGCCACGCAAAGAAGCGCCGCACGCCATACCAGACATTCTTGGTCCACTCGCCTTCACCTTCGATCACCCAAGCGCGCTCGGCATCCGTCAAGTCGCGCCATGCGGTATCGAGCGGAATGCCACGTTTGCGGGCGAATTTGACGAGATCCGTCTGGCATTCTTCATAGGCATCGGTCTGCCAGGGCTTGATGGCCCCCTGGCGCAGACTCAATGCGCCATCCGGAATGACCAGGCCGTAGTCGACGCCAATGCTGCGGCCAAAACCGCGGCAGGTCTCGCACGCGCCAATCGGGGAATTGAAACTGAAGGTACTGGGACTCGGGTCCTTATAAGCAATGTCGCAATCCGGACAATGCAGGCCGGTGGAAAAGCGCCACGGCGGAGACGAATGGCCCGGGTCCGCGCCTGCATCCACCGGGTAAACATCGAGGCGGCCTTGGCCGACCTTGAGCGCCGCTTCGATGGCATCTGCCGCGCGAGCGGCGTCGATCGCGGACCAGCGAAATCGATCTTGAATCACCTGCAGGGTATTGCCGCGCTTTTCATGAATGCGCGTGTATCCCTGCCGCTCCAACAATTGCTTGATTTCAGCCTCGGTGAAATTCGCGGGTATCGGTACCGGAAAAGTCAGCAACAGCAGCGGATCACCGTGCCCGAGCGCGCGCCGGCCCAACTGGTCTTGAATGCCCGCGGGCGTGTCGCGGCGCACGGCTTGTCCGCAACCCCGGCAATGCAGCACCGCGGCGCGCGCAAACAGCAGCTTCAGATGATCGTTGAGTTCGGTCATGGTGCCGACGGTGGAGCGTGAAGTGCGCACCGGATTGGTCTGATCGATGGCGATCGCGGGCGGAATGCCCTCGATCCGATCGACCTGCGGTTTGTCCATGCGATCCAAGAATTGGCGCGCGTACGGCGAAAAAGTTTCCACGTAGCGGCGCTGACCCTCGGCATACAGAGTGTCGAAGACCAGCGAACTCTTCCCGGAGCCGCTGACGCCCGTCACAACGATCAATTCGTTGAGGGGCAGGTCCAGGTCGAGATCTTTGAGATTATTCTGGCGCGCGCCACGGATGCGGATTGCATCCGAGCGTGGAGGATCGAAGGGTGGCATTCCTGTAAGTTTACAGGATGTGTCAAGTTCAGCGGCCTGCGAACTGCTCCATCATGAGGCCGGTGCCGCCGCGGGTTACGTGCGCGACGATGGCGGTACGGCGATGGATCTTGGTCACCAATCCCAAGTTGATCGCAAACGCCAACTGCACCTGTTGTCCCTTGCGCAGCCCAAGATTTTCGGTCTCGACGAAGACGCCGTTCGCGCTCAAATTCTTCGCCTTGCAGATGCGGCTCTTTCGTCCGGACATCACCACGTAGACCGTTGTCCGTGCGCGGTGGCGAGTGTGCAAGCGGCGCTCCATCCGGACTTACCTTCGGGTTGAATCGTGGTGAGGCCTGCCATTATGCACATTGGAACGGCGTTAGCGAAGGGTTCGAAATCCGACCAAAGCATATGTCCGGCGACCGAAAGATATGTAAAATCAAAAGACTACGGGCCGGCGAACGATGAGGAAATCATCGACCGCAGAGCGGACAATCAGCCGATGTCCTTGCGCCGGATGGCAAGTTCTGCAGGGGCTTCGATGCCCATCTTCACGCGCCGGCCGGTTCCCCCCAGCAGGGTGATTTGGATCGGGCCATTGGCGAATAGTTGCGCCATGGTCATGTTCTCATCGACGCCATCGGCGGGCTGAATGACGATCGACTCATCGGCGCGGCGGCTGAGCACCAGCATAAATCAGGCCCGGGCCAGGGCGCGCAGCGCCTTGGCGAAGGTCTTGCCGTGGCTGTCGTAGGTGATGGCCGGAGCGCCACGCACGATCTCGATCAGCTGGCGAATTTGGTGCTGCCGAACATGAATGATGTAGCCATTGACATCGTTAGCGGTCCGGCAGCCGGCCATGAGCGCCATCAATGCGCGCCAACGTTCCACGACGGTTGCGCCGAGCCCTGAATTCACCGGGCCGGCGTACAGCGCCCGGCGTTCTTCCTCGAGCTTTTCGATGCTTTGCAGAACCCGGATCTTGTCGGCGGCATTTTGCTCGACTGCCTGCGGCGAGTCGCCGGTTAGGGAGGTCCGTTCCGCAGCCAACGTCGCCGCCAGGGAGCGCGCAAGCTCGATCTCGCGATCCAATAAATCTTCGAGACGGTAGCGGGCGTCCTGCTGCATGGGTTACTTCAGCCCGCGCTCGAATTGCAATATCTTGTCGGCGACTCGAGGGGCATCGATCTTGTACGTGCCGGAAGCGACTGCCTGCTTTACCGCGGCCACTTTCTGGGAGTTCACGACCGGGGCTTTGGCCACGGCCTCTTCGATCTTCTGCAAAGCCCGCGCGGAATCGGTCAAGGTGACGTGGTCGCCGGTCTGCGCGGTCGTGCCGGCCGATGTTGATTCGCCCTGCGGTTTTTCAGTTACAACCCCGCTGCTGTTCGAGCCCTTGACGGGCGCGACCGGCTCGGAAGTTGAAAAGCCACTGATTTTGTCGGTCACCGAAATCTCCTGGGGCGCTTAATTACCCATGCCATGTTGTCGTCGGGGTTTGGATGAACTTTAGCGAATTCGCCTCAAACCGCCGGTTAAATTCGTTATCGGCTGTGACGCGGTTCACTGAAGGGCTATTGTAAAATTATTTCGACCACTTGTTCGGACCGGGCAATCCCCTCGACAACCTTTCCCGACGAGAGATTTTGCACCCTAACCCGCTGATTCATCAGGCCGTCGCTCAATGCTCGGCCGGCCATGCGCACGCTGATGCCACCCGCATCGGCGATCAAGGTCACCGACTGGCCGCGCTGCACCGCCTTGGCCGCCAGCAGCTGCTGGTTGGTCAGGAAGGCGCCGCCGGAGATGGGCCGGCTGGCGGTCAGTCCAACGGCAATGGCGGGGTCGTCCAGAAAGCCCAGAGGCAGCTCGGACAAATCGTGTTCTTCAACTTTGAGGTCGGCCGCCTTGAGCACGGTGCCCGCGACGATGGCGTGCGCCGCCACCGCGACCGGGGAGGTGCCGATGATTCGCACCGGCACGTAAATGCGCCAAGATTTCGCCTCTTCGCAGATCAACTCGATCGTCACCCGATCTCGCATATGCACAGCCGACGCGACCACCGGTCGGATCGGGCGCTGGCACTTTTGTAGCTGCGTATGAGGATCAATGGGACCCACCAAGAAGCGCTGCCGCTCGGTCAGGGCGGGAAATTGCAATGCCGCTTCGGTCTTGGCCAAGGCTTCGAGCTGCTTGAGGTCTTGCTGATCGGAGGCCTCGGCGGCCGCCAGCAGCGGCAGAAGCGCCAGGCACAAGCCCAGAGATTGACGGCGAAAAAGCGCCGCGCGACAAAATTTTGGCGCTGGTTGCATCATGCTACTAACAAGCAAGCGGCGTGCCATAGGTATACTGAAGACACTCGAGCTAAGGAAGCGCATATGGCAGGACGGTTGATCTCCGTGGTTGGCTGTCACGCGGAAGGCGAGGTGGGCGACGTGATTGTCGGGGGCGTGCTTCCGCCCCAGGGTAGAACCATGTTCGACAAGATGCGAACCATGGAACGCGAACACGATCACATACGCCGCATTCTTCTGTGCGAGCCGCGCGGCAGCGTAGTCCGGCACGTCAACCTGCTGGTGCCTGCGACGCGGCCCGACTGCGACGTTGGCGCCATCATCATGGAACCGACCGAGTACGTGCCGATGTCCGGCTCGAACACAATTTGCATAGTGACCGTGCTGCTGGAAACCGGCATCGTGGCGATGCGCGAACCGCAGACCATCTTGATGCTCGACATGCCAGGCGGCGTGGTACGCGCCACCGCGAATTGCCGCGACGGCAAGTGCGTCTCGGTCGAGTTCGAGAATGTTCCTTGCTTCGTCGATCGTCTCGATGCCGAGATCCAGGTTGAGGGTCTCGGACGCGTGCCGATCGATGTTGCCTACGGCGGTATGTTTTTCGGCATCGTCGATGCGAAGATGCTGGGCTTCGACATCGTGCCGTCGGAAGCGCGGGCGCTCGCTGATCTGGGCGAGAAGATCAGGCTGGCTGCGCGCGCACAACTCGATGTCGTACACCCGGAAAACCCGGAAATTCGCGGCGTTTCCATCGTGCAGTTCGCGCAGCCGTTCCAAGGTGCAGGTAAGGTCACGCGCAACACCTGCATCGTCTCACCGGGCCGCTCCGACCGCAGTCCGACCGGCACCGGTACCTGCGCGCGGCTGGCAGTTTTGTACGCACGCGGCATGATCGGTATCGGCGAGCAATTGACGCATAGTTCGATCATCGGCTCGGAATTTCATGGTCGGATCCTGGCCGAGACGACAGTGGCGGGGCGGCCCGCAATTCTTCCGGCAATCCGCGGCCGGGCCTGGATCACCGGTTACCACACTTACCGGGTGGATAGCCAGGATCCCTACCCGCAGGGTTATCTTGTCTCCGACACCTGGGGCGTGACCGGAAACATTTCGCAAACCAATTGATCGACGCTCAAGGGGCGCGGCGTAGGAAAAAATCATGATGGGTATCGGCGGATCGACAGCGGCAATTGAGCTCGCCAACTTGAATCGCTGGCCGGCGCCGGCGCCCTTGATCAAGCGCGAGGAGCATCTGCGCAGAATCGAACGGGCGCAACGCCTCATGCCGGACATCGGCGCCGATGCCGTGTTGGTCGGAGCAGGGGCCAGCCTGCGGTATTTCACCGGAGTCGCGTGGGGGGCGACCGAGCGGCTGGTGGCCGCAATGATCCCGAAGTCCGGTGGCCCGATCATCGTCTGTCCCGCATTTGAGTACGATTCGCTGCGCGCCAGCATTGCCATAGACGCAAAGATCCGCCTCTGGGAAGAGGATGAGAATCCCTTCGGCCTTATCAAGCAGTTGCTGGCGGAGCACGGTATTGAAACCCTGGCCCTCGATCCCGCCCTGCCTTTTTCGGTGTTTGACGGCATAAGAAACCAGGCGCTGACGCGCTCGTTGGTCAGCGGCACAGCGATCATCGACGGCTGTCGAATGATCAAGTCCGATTCCGAACTGGCATTGATGCGTCAAGCCAAAGCCATGACGCTGGAGGTGCAGCGTCGCGCAGCGCGCATTCTGGCGCCAGGCATCAAGGCCAGCGATGTCAGACATTTCATTGATTCGGCGCACCGGCAACTGGGAGCGGACAGCGGCAGCTATTTTTGTGCGGTTCAATTCGCCCAAGCAACATCGTATCCGCATGGCGTGCCCGGAGATCAGCACTTGAGCGAAGGAGATGTGGTTCTCATCGATACCGGCTGTCAGGTTGGCGGGTATCACTCCGATATCACCCGTACCTATGTTTTCGGTGAACCGACTGCCGAGGTCAGGCGCGTCTGGAGCATTGAAAAAAGTGCGCAGCGAGCGGCCTTCGACGCCGTCCGGCCGGGAATCTTATGCGAGGAGATCGACCTCGCCGCGCGGCAGTTTCTCGAGCGCAGCGGTTTTGGTCCGGGCTACCGCTTGCCGGGTCTGCCGCACCGGACCGGGCATGGAATCGGCCTCAGCATCCACGAGCCGCCTTACCTGGTGCGGGGAGACAAGACGCCCTTGCGGCCGGGCATGTGCTTCAGCGACGAACCGATGATCGTGATTCCGGGCGCCTTTGGCATCCGCCTCGAGGATCATTTCCACGTCACTGAAGAGGGGGCGACCTGGTTCACCTCACCCCAGCATTCGCTGGAAGAGCCGTTCGCGGATAGCCGCCGCTAGGCTGCCGGCGGCAAGTTCTTGCCGCCCGCGATCGGCGAACCCGGCCAATTGGCGGGCAGCTGCTGGATTGGGCGCCCGCCGGGCGCATTTCGCGCTTCCACCCAAGGTTGGCACACCTCTTGCTACTTCCTCCCGCAAGAGGAGCTACGCATGTTCGAGAACATTTTTGGAATCCATGAGCAAGCGCTGCTGCTGCAGGGGCAGCGGGTCGGCGTGCTGGCGACCAATCTCGCCAACGCGGATACGCCGAACTACAAGGCGCGCGATATCGATTTCACCGCTGTTTTGGCGCACACCGACGCGGCGCCGCTGCCGATGAGCGCCACGCAGGCGGCGCATATCACGCTGAACGACAGCGACGCGCCGGCCGCAGATCTCAAGTACCGCAATCCGTATCAGGCTTCCTTGGACGGCAACACGGTGGAAATGCCGGTGGAACAGGCGGCCTTTTCCGAGAACAACGTGCGCTATCAGGCAAGTTTGAATTTCATCAATTTGCGGATCGCGGAGCTGACGCTCGCGATCAACGGATCGTAAGGAGAGGACATGTCGCTATTCAATGTATTCAATACCGCCGGCAGCGCGCTGAACGCCGAAACGATTCGGCTCAACACCACGGCCAGCAACCTCGCGAATGCCGAAAGCGTCAATGGCGATGCCAGCAAGATCTATCGCGCGCGACATCCGGTGTTCCAAACGATGATGGATCAGTCGAGCGCCAGCTTCGACGGCCAGGACGCCGGCGTCGGCGTGCGTGTGCTCGGCGTCGTGGAAAGCACCGCGCCGCCCTTGATGCGCTATCAACCGGACAATCCGCTGGCGAACAAGGACGGCTACGTCTACAGCTCGAACGTCAACTCGATCGAAGAGATGACCAACATGATCTCGGCAAACCGCAGCTTCGCGACCAATGTGGAAGCGATCAACACCGCGCGCGATTTGCTGCTCAAAACCATTTCGATGGGTCACTAGGCCTAGGAACGCACCATGCTAATCAACGGAACACACGCAACCACTCCGGCCACCGGCACCGGCACCGGCACAACCGGCACCGGCACCGGCACAACCGGCACGGGCACGACCGGCAGCACCGGCGCCACGGGCAGCTCGGGCGGCACCAGCAGCACCGGACTCACGTCCGCGGTCACCTTGGGCGGGACCGATTTCCTCACCCTGATGCTGGCGCAGTTGAAAAATCAGGATCCGACCAGCCCGGTCGATAGCAACACCTTCTTGAGCCAGCTTGCCCAGCTCAGTGAAGTGCAGGGCATCACCTCGCTCAACACATCGTTCAGCGCGTTGTCGAGTTCCTTGTCCTCGAGTCAGGCGCTGCAGGCCTCGTCACTGCTCGGCCATCAAGCGCAGGTTGCCAGCAGCACGGCCACCTTGGCCGCAGGCGGCACGGTTAGCGGCGCCGTCAACGTGCCGCAGACCACGTCCCAGGTGCTGCTCAACATCAGTGACAGCAGTGGCGCGCTGGTCGGGCAAATCAATCTGGGCGCGCAGTCGGCCGGGCTTGCCAGTTTTTCGTGGAACGGCACGGAGAGCAACGGCTCACAAGCACCTCCGGGTCAGTACACCTTGAGCGCACAGTATGCGGGCGCAACTTCCGGAAGCACGGCAGCGACCACGCTGGTCAACGGCACGATCGAGAGCGTCAGCATGGGCGCAGGATCGGCTGGATTGACCTTGAACGTGGCGGGTATCGGCAGCGTGCCCTTCAGCAGCGTCCAGCAAATTTCCAACTAATTCATTCAGGAGTAGTTACATGGCTTCTTTCAGCATTGCATTGTCGGGACTGACGGCAGCGAGCTCGGACTTGGACGTAACGGCCAACAACGTCGCCAACGCGGATACGGTCGGCTACAAGGAGTCGCGCGCCGAATTCGCCGACGTGTTTGCCGCCGGCGCCGTGAACTTGAATACTTCAGCGATCGGCGAAGGTGTGCGGCTCGCGGCAACAGCCCAGCAGTTCACGCAGGGCAACATCAGCACCTCGGGCTCGAACCTCGATCTTGCAATCAGCGGCGATGGCTTTTTCACGCTGCAGGACCCGAGCAACGGCATCGTCTATACGCGCAACGGCCAGTTCTCGGAAGACAAGAACGGCAATGTGGTGACCGCCACGGGACAGGCGCTGCAAGTCTATCCGCCGACCGCCAACGGCGGCTTCAATACCGG
>DATMKO010000227.1:0-4154 GCA_035571175.1 Steroidobacteraceae bacterium
CGCGCTGCAGAATCATGTGCGGCGGCTGGCCGACGATCATGCCAACGCCGAGTTTTTGGCAGCCGGATTGCACGCCATCGGCCTGAGCGTTGTAGCGCCGCAGACCAACATCTTGTATGTCGATATCCCGGTGCCGAAAATTCCGGGACTGAAAGCCCATCTGGATGGGCGCGGCATCAATGTTACGGTGACCCCGCGCACCCGGCTGGTGACGCATTTGGATGTGCCGCATCCAAAAATCGCAACCACGCTGCAGGCATTTCGCGAGTTCGATTGGGCGGACTGAACGGTTCGATCACCCCAGTGCGTTGATCGGCTAACTGTGGCCGCGAAACCGCCGACGCGCAGCCTTCAGATCCTGCGGCGTGTCGATGTCCATGCCCGCCGACGGCAAATCGACCAGCCGCAGCGCGTCGCGCGGCAATGTGTTCACCATCTCGCGCAATCCAATATCGCCCTTGAGCTCAAGACCCCGTGAATACAGCCAGCGCGGCAAAATGAGCGGCGTCCCGCCGTGCTGGCCTATGCGCCGCGCGATCACGCGTCGCCGGGCGGCTCGCCACCTCCCAATCAGCCGCATCAGATCGCGGCGGTGCAGATTTACCAAATCTACCGGCAGCAATAAAACCGCCGGCGAGTAACGAGCCTTGGTGAGGCCGCTGCGCACCGAGCTCGACAGCCCCTGCGCACGCTGCAAATTGACCTTGAAGACCACATCGATTCCGCGCGCCTCGATGCGATAGCGGGCAGCGTTGCGCGGCACCACGGCGATGATCTGCGCGGGGGCGAAAAACGCGGCCATTTCAAATGCCTTGCGCAGCAGACTTCTGCCGTGTACCCGGGCGACGGCTTTCGGTTGGCCGAGCCGCGAGGAGAATCCGGCTGCCAGGATCAGAACTCGCAGCTGAGGCAGGGAAAGCGAATTCATCCTATGATAGTGACATGAAAAGCGACCCTGTGAATGTTCAGCATCGGCCTTTCATGACACCAGTCTGGTTGTTCGGGATTGCCGGTTTCCTGGTGGTGGGTGTCGCGATTTTCGCCGTCTGGATGTGGGGCACGGCTAATGCGACCACCGTAATCGTCATTCGTCACGCAGACAAAGAGGCCGGCAATCTGGTCGATCCGCAGCTCTCTGCGGCGGGGGAGGCGAGAGCGGCTCTGCTGGAAAGGATGTTCGGCGATGCCAAAGGTCCCGGCCGTCTCGACGCGATTTACACATCTCCCGCATTGCGCAATCGAATGACAATCGCCCCATTAGCCGCGCAGCTTAGGCTAGTGCCGGTCGTGGCGCCGGCTGACGATGCAAGCGGCTTGGCGCGTCGGGTACTGCGAGAGCACAGCGGTGGTCGGGTGATGATTGTAGGCCACGTCAACACCGTGCCTAAAATCGTCTCTGAATTGTCGGGTCAGAGCGATATACCAAGCATCGATGAACGCGACTATGGTGTTATGTATGTCGTGACCGTGCCGCGCATCGGCCGCGCCAATGTCTTACGGATGAACTACTGAGGGTTCGCGCCGCGCAACATGATTGCCTTGCGCACGAAGTCCGCGTGGCGCCCAATCGCGAAGTCCGCCAACACCGCATCGCGAATGCGCCGGCCGCCGTCGATCAAGTACGACGCCCGGCGCACGCCGATCCCGAGTGGTCCGTTGACCCCATACATTTTGACCACCGCCTTTTGCTGATCCGATAGCAGTACGAACGGCAGTTTGTACTTGTCGCGAAATTTCGCATGCGACTCGGGGCTTTGCGGACTGATTCCCACGACTCGAAGCCCGGCGCGCTTGACCTCCGCATCCAAATCGCGCAATACGCACGCCTGACGGGTACATCCGGGCGTGAAATCGGCCGGATAGAAGTACAATATGATCGCGCCGGAACTCAATAATTCTGTCAGCGTCCGGTCCGTTCCCGTCTCATCCGGAAGAGTGAATTCCGGGGCACGTTCGCCCGCTTTGAGCATGTGAATCGTCCTCCTGGTAGCGCATCTTAGCCAGGTTCGAGCCGGCGGCGCGATACTTTGGCAGAACCAATTTTTGCTGCTAGTATTCGTCGCCCTTTTCGGGGGAGTAGCTCAGTTGGGAGAGCGTCGCGTTCGCAATGCGAAGGTCGAGGGTTCGATCCCCTTCTCCTCCACCACACCCTAGGCCGGCGACGGCGCCGGCCTTATGGCTTTCTGCCTCGGTAGCTCAGTGGATAGAGCGAGTGCCTCCTAAGCGCTAGGTCGCAGGTTCGATTCCTGCCCGGGGCACCATCATTTCGCGACGAACGCGGGAATGATTCCCGGTACCACGTACTGCTGCACGATGACTATGACGACCAGCACCAGCGTCAGCACGATGCTGTGAACAAAGGTGCGTGCCAAGACTGCTCCCTCCTGACCCTTAAGATTGGTGCACGACACGCCGGTGGCGATGTTCTGCGGCGAGATCATTTTGCCGAGAACGCCACCGGACGAGTTGGTCGCGGCGAACAGCAGGGGATTTAAGCCGAGCTGGCGCGAGGCCACCACCTGTAAATTCCCGAACAGCGCATTTCCCGAGGTGTCGCTGCCCGACAGGAACACGGCAATCCAGCCGAGGAAGGGTGAAAACAAGATGAAGGCGTGCCCGGTCGAGGACGCTGCGAGACCCAGCGTATAAGCCAGACCCGAGTAGTTCATGACATATGCCAGGGCGACGATCAACATGACGGTGACAATCGCCTGCCACAGCTGACGAACCGTGCGTACAGCGCATTGCAAAAGCTCGCCAACAGGCAATCGAACCAGCAGTGCCGTTATGAATGCGGCAACCAGTATGGCCGTGCCCGAGGCAAGCGGTTGGAATGCCCACACCGCAGCGTATGGCTTGTCTTTGTAGAGGGTGATCGACACCGCCTTATCCAATCCCGGCCAGGGAATCGAGTGCGCGCCAACGGCCGCAACCTTGAATATGGTCCACAGAATCACAACGGCAGTCACTATCAGCCAAGGCATCCAGCCCTGCCAGGCGGGAACGGCCTTGGAGGTCGTACTCGTCGCGGCTGCCGCTGCTTGGCTGATGGCGAACTCCGGGTCCGCGGCCGGTCTCCAAACGCGTAGAAACAACAAGGTGACCGCCAAGGAGAGGAGCGCGGCAATGACGTCGGTCAGGGTGTAGTCGAGGAAATTGGAGGCGGCGAATTGCGCCAGGCCGAAGCTGCAGCCGGCAACCACCAACACCGGCCACAGGGAGCGTATCGACCTCCAGCCCCCATAGAGCGCGATCACATAGAAGGGCAGAATCGCGGCCATGAAGGGCAATTGGCGACCGATCATGGCCGCCAAAGCAGGTGCCGGCAAACCGGTTACGTTGCCCAGCACGGTGACCGGAGTGCCGAGCGCACCGAAAGCCACCGGCGTGGTATTGAAGATCAGGACAAACACGATGGCATCGAGCGCCGGAAAGCCGCACATGATGAGCAGCGACGCGGTGATCGCGACCGGCGCGCCGAATCCGGCCACGCCTTCCAGCAGGGCGCCGAAGCAAAAAGCAATGACGATCAAAACCACCCGCCGATCGTTGGGCAGATGCTTGATTATCCATGCGCGGAATGCATCGAATCTGCCGGAAGAAACCGCGATGTTGTAGACGAACAGCGCGTTGACCACGATCCACATCACCGGCCACAGGGCGAACACGCCGCCGTTGGCCGCCGCCGCGAACGCAATGTTGGCCGGCATGCCCCAGACGGTCACCGCGATGATCAGGCCGACAATCAGGCCGGCCAGTGCGGCTTGCCACGCCGGCCGCTTCAATATGCCAAGAAGTACAAGCACGGTGGCGATGGGCAGTACCGCAACCAAGAACGACAAGGCCAGGCTGTCACCGACCGGCGTCAACAATTGATGAAACATCGATTCCCCCGTTGCGGTTGGTCGAAGCCACCGCATTCGCTTTTACCGAATCCTACTCCATTTGCCGGCAATTCTGTAACTCGCGCCGGCGCCGCGAGCAACCGCAGGGCAGCGGACAAGGAGCATAATAATGCGCGATGAACAGCTCATTGCGGTCCCTCCCGTCGGACACCGTTCGGGAACAGCGCCAGAAAGATGTCGTGGCAGCGCTCGAGGACGTACTGCCGTGCGCTGCGATCCTGTTTCGCCATGAAGACACGGTGCCGTTCG
>DATMKO010000228.1:0-4207 GCA_035571175.1 Steroidobacteraceae bacterium
TCCCAATGCCGTTCAACGTGTACGCGGCGCCGGATCCTACGGCGGGAACGGTTTCGGAGACGTTCTGATTGGGCGTCTTGCCGTCGCCCCACGAGTAGCCCACCTGGCCGAAGACGGAGAACTTATCAGTGGCATCCCACTGGGTATCCAGATTGACGAAGTTGGCGGTGGCTACTTCGTCCGGCCGGGCAATCTGGTCATACACGGCATAGTCGGTGCCCGCGACCGGCGCAAAGGTCGCCGAGGTCAGGGTGTTGCCGGCAATCGTGTAGCCGGGAAGCGGCGCCTGTCCGGTGCCCGAGGCGAGGAAGTGCGTCGGCCACAGCAGGTAGTTAGTGTTCTCGTTGCTCGCGATCAATCTGGATGAGAAGGCCGACAGGTCCAGAGTGAGCGCATCGCTGGGCTTGAACTCGATGTCGGCAATGCCGCCATTGCGCTCGCGCTTCTGTTGGAAGAACGCCGCGCCGATCAGGGCCGGATACTGCACGCCGGAGAGATTCGGATTCGACGTGGCGACCGCGCTGCCCGGCGCGATCGTGTCGTAGCCCAGCAGCTCGTTACCGTCGCGGCGCAGGTAGCGCGTCTCGGAGAACAGCTGCACCATGATGCCGAAGTTGTTGGCGTCGTTCTTCCAGTTGCCGAGAGCGCTGAACTGCCCGGCGCCCCGCGACGGCAGCGTCGAATAGACATCGCCGGCCGATGCCTGAATGGTTAGCGGCTGCGCGAAGTCGAGCGGCTTGCGGGTGATGATGTCCACCGAGCCGGCGACGCCGCCCTCGACCAGCGAGGCGCTGGAACTCTTTTGCACCACCACCTGGCTGACGATTTCCGAGGGCAACAGCGTGTAGCTGACACTGCGTCCTACCTGCGTGACTTGATCGAGCACGAACCAGTCTCCGGCCGCGACGTTGTGGCCATTGATCAGGGTTTGCGTGAGGCTGGGGTTGGTGCCGCGCATGCTGACGCGATCGTTCTCATCGAAGCCGCCTTCATTGGCGCCGGCCGAGCTGGTGGTGATGCCGGGCACACGCGCCAGGGAATCGGCCACATTCTTGTCGGGCATCTTGCCGATGTCCTCGGCGGTGACGACATCGATGATGTCGGTCGAGGCGCGCTGTATTTTCATCGACTCTTCGACCGACTGCCGGATGCCGGTCACGACGATTTCTTCGAGCGGGGTGTCCGCGGCGCTATCCGCCAAGGCCAGTGTGGGTGGCACCAGGATCACCAACCCCAATGCCGACTTGACCGCCAACGCGATCCGATTCATATAGATATCCCCAGTCCGATTCATATCAATGCCCCCTGTCCGGTCAGTTTTAGATTTGCCGTCATCCCGCGTGGTTGGTCCAATGCCACACCAATTGAGGCCCAATATAATACCAATTCAGAATATCTGCTAGTGCCATGTGATACCTGCATCAAAAGCTGTATATTTCCATTGAATGTAAGGGTTTATGAGAAATAGGGAGATTTATTGATCGACAAGTGGTATGTATTTGGTATTATTTTACCTGACCACGAATCAACGGATCTGACCCTGGCCCTATGACATCACTCGCAAAAGTAGTCGGTCCGCTCGATGGTCAGGGCAACTTGCCGCTGTATCAGGAACTGCAGCGGGCGCTGCGAAAAGCCATCGATAGCCGTGTTTTGGGCCCGGATGACGCCCTGCCGTCGGAGCGCGATCTGGCGGCGGATTTCGGGGTTTCGCGCATCACGGTCAGAAAGGCCTTGGACGGACTCGTGATCGACGGATTGTTGGTAAGACGCCAGGGGTCCGGCAATTTTGTCTCGGCGCGCGTCGACAAGAACTTCGCCATGCTCACCTCGTTCTCCGAGGATATGCGGGCGCGCGGCCGCACACCGCACAGCGTGTGGTTGAAGCGCGCGGCGGGCACGGTGACTCCCGAAGAAGCCCTGGCGCTGCGCTTGAGTCCGGGCACACCGGTATTTCGCTTCAATCGAATCCGCTACGCCGACGATGCGCCCATGGCTGTGGAATACGTCACCATCGTCGCAGCGGCATTGCCGTCTCTCGAGTCGGTCGAAGCATCGCTATATGAGGCGCTTGAACGTACGGGTCAACGGCCGGTGCGCGCGCTGCAGCGCCTGCGCGCGGTTCTCCTGACGAGCGATCAAGCCGAACTGTTGAAGGCCAAGGCCGGCGATGCCGGTCTGCTGGTGGAACGATTGGGTTCATTACCCGACGGTCGCGCAGTCGAATTCTCGCAATCCTTCTACCGCGGCGACACTTACGACTTCGTGGCCGAACTCTCCGCATGAGCATGATGTTCGAGGAAGCCGCCAGCGCGTCGGCGGCAGTGAGCGCGCAGCTTCAGCATGACGCTGCCGCCATCGCCGCCATCGGCGCCGAGGTGCGCCGGCTCGCGCCGCGCGCGGTCATCACCTGCGCGCGCGGCAGCTCCGATCATGCGGCAACCTATGCGAAGTACCTGATCGAGACGCGCACGCGGGTTTTGACCGCCTCTGCGGCGCCGTCGATCAGCTCGGTGTATGGCGTGACGCAGGATCTTCGCGGCTGTTTGTTCATCGCCATCTCCCAGTCGGGTCGCAGTCCCGATTTGCTGGCGGCGGTGGCGTCGGCAAAAGTCTCGGGCGCCACGATTCTTGCGTTGTGCAACAGCCCGGGCGCGCCTCTGATCGCCGCTGCCGATTTGGTGATTGAATTGCGCGCAGGCTCCGAAACCAGCGTCGCGGCCACCAAATCCTTCCTCGCAACCTTGGCGGCGCTCGCCAGCCTGGTGGCGGCGTGGACGCGCGACGCGGCGCTGCAGGCCGCGCTGCAGACGCTGCCCTCCTTGATGGATGCCAGCTGGGCGCTTGATTGGTCGGGCGCACTGCCGGTGCTCGGTCCGGCGGGAAACCTGTATGTCATCGGCCGGGGCTTAGGATTGGGCGCCGCGCAGGAAATTGCGCTGAAGTGCAAGGAGACCTGTGCCCTGCATGCCGAGGCGTTCAGCAGCGCTGAATTGCGCCACGGGCCCTATACGCTGCTGGGGCGCGCATTTCCAGCGCTGTTGCTCGCGCAACGCGATGCCTCGCTGGCGGGCGTGCAGGCTCTCGCGGGTGAACTCGCGCAACGCGGCGTTCCCGTGCTGCTCGCCGGCGCTCGCGCGCAAGGCGCAATCACGCTGCCGACGCTCGATGCCATCCCTGAGCTGGCGCCAATCCTCCTGGTGCAGAGCGCCTATCGGATGATCGATGCGCTGGCGGCACGCCGCGGTCTTGATCCGGACCATCCGCCGCATCTGCGCAAAATTACGGAGACCGTGTAGTGCGAAGCGCGCTGGTGAACGGCCGTGTTCTCACCGCCGAAGGGTTGGTGAGCGGAACGGTCGTGCTGATTTCGGGATCGCGCATCGAAGCGCTGACCAACCTCGAGGATTCGCGCTGCCGCGACGCCGTCAGGGTGGATCTTCAGGGACAGCTTTTGCTGCCGGGATTCATCGATGTGCAGGTGAACGGCGGCGGCGGCGTGCTGTTCAATGATGATCCCAGCCTCGAATCGATACGCGCGATCGGCGCGGCGCATCGCCGCTTCGGCACCACGGGGTTCATGCCAACCCTCATCAGCGACGATCTGGACACGATTGGGCAGGCGATCGCGGCTGTACAGAGCGCGCTCGATTCCGGCGTCCCCGGCGTACTCGGAATTCACATCGAGGGGCCATTCCTCAATTGGGCGCGCCGCGGTGTGCATGACGAAAAACATCTGCGCCTGCTCGAGAGCGGTTTGGTCTCGCTGCTGTGCCGCCTGAGGTCGGGGCGAACCCTTTTGACTCTGGCGCCGGAGATGACCACCACGGACATGATCGCGGCGCTCGCAGCGGCTGGCGTGCTGATATCGGCAGGACACAGCAATGCGACTTACACGGAAACCACGGCAGCGATCGCGCATGGCGTGCGCGGCTTCACGCATTTGTTCAATGCCATGGCGCGCCTCGAACCGCGTCAACCGGGGATCGCCGGCGCCGCGCTATACGATACCGGCACCTGGTGCGGAATCATCGTCGATGGGCATCATGTAGATCCGGTGATGCTCAAGTTGGCGCTGCGCTGCAAGCGCCACGACCGCTTCATGCTGATCACCGATGCCATGCCGCCGGTGGGATCGTCGCTGTCCAGCTTCGTGCTGCAGGGCAAGACGATCACCGTTGCAGACGGCGTTTGCAGCGATGCGAAC
>DATMKO010000229.1:0-3797 GCA_035571175.1 Steroidobacteraceae bacterium
AGACATTCAGCCAATTTTCGGCAATCACGTCATGTCCGTAGAAAATGCACCAGCCGATGCGGCCGCCCGCAATCACGCCGATGGCGGAGTAGAAAATGAGGTCATCGACGTCGAGCGCGGTCCAGGTCGATCCTGCGCGCCGGGTGCGATATCGTGCCAGCCACCAAGCTGCCATGAAGCCGATCAGGTACATGATCCCGTACCAATGCACGCGCAGCGGTCCAATGCCAAACACAGGTCCGATGGAGACGGCGACGGGATTGATATGCGGATAGGTCAGCATGCGCGCTACTTTAAACTGTCGCCGACCCGACAGAAATAGGCCTTGAGATATTGCGTTTCGGGAATCGCGGGATGCACCGGGTGATCCGGCGCCTGGCCGCCGATTTCGATGATTTGCAGTTGTTTGTCCGCGCCGCGCGCCGCCTTGGCAATGGCCTCCTGTAAATCCCCGGCGCTGACGTGAAAGGAGCAGGAGCACGACACCAGGATGCCGTCGTCCGCAACGGCAGAAATGGCCAGCTGGTTGAGGCGTTTGTAGGCGGCCAGCGCCTTGGGCAGATCTTTCTTGCGCTTGGCGAACGCCGGCGGATCGATGACGACCACATCGAAACGGGCACCCTCCTTTGCCAGAGCCTCGAGCACTTCGAACGCATCGCCCCGGCGGGTGGCAATCTCGACGCCGTTGCGCGCGGCGTTCGCTTGAGCCAGATCCAGCGCCGCCGCGGAGCTGTCGACACACAGCACTTCGCGCGCGCCGCTCTTCGCCGCGCGCACGCCCCAGGCGCCCACATAGCTGAACACGTCGAGCACGCGCGAACCCTTGCGAATGTACTTCGGCAGCGCCCGACGGTTGCCGGCCTGATCGAAAAACCAGCCGGTCTTTTGGCCCGACGCCAACGGCGCCCGGAATTCAAGCCCGTCCTCCCAAACTGCGGCGGGGTCGTCGATCGCACCCATCGCGGCTTCCGTGTAACTGGGCAGGCCCTCGAGCTCCCGAGCGGCGCTGTCATTTTTGAAGAACAGCACTTCACATCGCAAGACCCGCCGCAGCGCCTCCTGAATCTCGGCTTTGAGCAGTTCCATGCCGGCAGTTCCGATTTGCACGACGCACGCAGTAGCAAAGCGATCAACCACCAAACCCGGCAAACCGTCGGACTCGCCGTATACCAAACGATAGTAGGGCTTGGGGTACAGACGGTCGCGCAAGCGCAGCGCCGCGCGCAGGCGCTCCTCGAACCAGCCGGCGTCCGGAACCTTCCATGTTTGCAGCAGCCGCGCAGCGATCAGCGAGCGTGGATTGACATAGGCCAATCCCAGCGCGCGGTCGTTGTGCGCCATCACCCGCACCAACTCACCCGCCTTGAACTTGACCAGCGGCGACTGCTGTACATCGACCTCGTTGCTGAAAATCCATAGGTGTCCGGCGTGCAGACGGCGATCTTCGTTGCGCTTCAGGCGCAGGACGGGCAACTGCGCCGCAGTATTCGAATCAGACATTGCAAGTACTTAAGTTATAGTGGGCGGCATTCTAACCGACTGCGGACGTGCCGATGCAGCGCAATCGTCTCGCCGAAGAGACCAGCCCGTACCTGCTGCAACACGCGGATAATCCCGTGGATTGGTATCCGTGGGGCGAGATGGCTCTGGCGCGCGCCAGGCGCGAAGACAAACCCATTCTCTTGTCGATCGGCTATTCGGCCTGCCATTGGTGCCATGTCATGGCGCACGAATCGTTCGAAGACAAGAGCACGGCTGCGCTGATGAACGAATTGTTCGTCAACATCAAAGTCGATCGCGAGGAGCGGCCCGACCTGGACAAGATCTATCAAGTTGCGCAACAGATGATTACCCAGGGGTCAGGAGGTTGGCCGCTCACCATGTTCCTGAATCCGCAGGATCAACAGCCGTTCTTCGGCGGCACCTACTTTCCCAATGAACCCCGCTATGGCATGCCGGCATTCAGCGAGCTCTTGAAGCGCGTGGCCGAATACTACCGCGGCCATTCTGCCGAGATCGCGACCCAGACTACGCATCTCAAGGCTGCATTCGCCGCGCTCTCGCCGCAGCCCTCGCCCGGCGCCGTTCTCGATGCATCGCCACTGCTGCGGGCGCGCGAGGCGCTTGGGCTATCGTTTGATTCTGCATTCGGCGGCTTTACCCAGGCGCCGAAATTTCCGCATCCCAGCAGCATCGAACGCTGCCTGCGTCATTGGCGCACAACCGCGGCCGGCGCGCAGCCCGACCTTCCGGCCTTGGCGATGGCCGCTCTCACGCTGACGCGAATGGCGCAGGGCGGTCTCTACGATCAACTCGGGGGCGGATTCTCGCGCTATGCCGTTGACGCATCCTGGACGATTCCGCACTTCGAGAAAATGCTGTATGACAATGCGCAACTGCTTTGCGAATACTCGCGCGCCAGCCTCGCGACCGGCGAGCCGCTGTTTGCGCAAATTGCGGCTGAAACTGCGGATTGGGTGCTGCGCGACATGCGTTCGCCCGAAGGCGGCTTTTACTCCAGCCTCGATGCGGACTCCGCGGGTCACGAGGGTCGGTTTTACATCTGGAACAAGGCCGAGGTCCAAACGCTGCTGACCGCGGAAGAATACGCGGCGTTCGCCCACCGCTTCGGATTGGAGCGCGCGGCGAATTTCGAAGGCGCGTGGCATTTGCACGTCGTGGCCGCGGTGGACGAAATTGCCGCGGCGTTGCATGAATCCCCGGCCGGTGTCGCTGCGCTGATTGACTCCGCGCGTCGCAAATTGCTGAAGCAGCGCAACTTGCGTGTGTGGCCGGCGCGCGATGAGAAAATTCTCACGGCGTGGAACGCGCTGATGATCAAGGGGCTCGCGATTGCGGCACGGGTGCTCAAACGGCCTGACTTGGCCGATGCGGCGGTCGCCGCCGTCGACTTCGTGCGGCGCAGACTGTGGCGCGACGGCCGCTTGCTGGCGACGTACAAGGACGGCCGGGCGCATCTGCCTGCGTATCTCGATGACTATGCCTTTCTCGCCGACGCCCTGCTCGAGCTGTTGCAGACCCGCTGGCGCAGCAGCGATTTGGAATTCGCGCAACAAGTGGCGGATGTATTGCTGTCGCAATTCGAGGATCCGAGTGCTGGGGGATTTTTCTTCACGGCCAAGGATCACGAGCAGCTGATTCATCGCAGCAAATCCTTCAGCGACGAGTCGGTGCCTGCGGGGAACGGCGTGGCCGCCTCGGCGCTGTGCCGGCTGGGATTTTTGCTCGGCGACCTGCGTTACCTGGACGCCGCGCAGCGCGCGTTGCAGGCCGCATGGAATGCGCTGCGAGACTACCCCTTAGCGCACATGGGCCTGATCAATGCGCTGGAAGATTTCTTGGCCCCGGCGCAAATCCTGGTCGTTCGCGGCGACGAGGAAAGTGCGCGGCGCTGGAGCAGCGAGCTCGGAGCCCTGTATGCGCCTACGCGCATGATCTTCGCCATTCCGAGCGGCGCCGAGGGGCTGCCGCCCGCGCTTGCGGCGAAGCGGGCCATGGACACCACGGTCGCGTATCTCTGCACCGGCATGACCTGCTCGGCGCCGCTGGGGAATCTTCTGGAGATTGCCGCTGAACTGACCCGCACTAGCGCAGGGCACGCCGCTTCGCAAGCTCCAAGCTGACGCGCCGCTTGAAATCGCCGTACAGCGATTCCGAGTAAATCGGCGCGGCGGTCCAGTCCAGCGCCCACGGCTGCAGGGTACGCATTGCGGGAGGCTCGGCGCTGTCGCGCGGAAAGATGTGGGCGTGCAGCGCCGGCTCCACATTGCCGAAGA
>DATMKO010000230.1:0-2351 GCA_035571175.1 Steroidobacteraceae bacterium
ACAGGCCGCGCTCGAAATGCATCGGATTCGCCTCGAGCAGGCGGCGATGGCACGGGAACTTGCCAAGGGCACTATTGATGTGACCCTGCCGGGCCGCGGTCAGGAGCCCGGCAGCGTGCATCCGGTGACCCGCACGCGCTTAAGGATCGAGCGGATCTTTGCCCAGGCCGGATTCCAGGTGGTCTCGGGCCCCGAGGTCGAGGACGACTTCCATAATTTCGAAGCGCTGAACATTCCGAAGAATCATCCCGCGCGTGCCATGCACGACACCTTTTATTTTCCCGATGGCCGCATGCTGCGCACGCATACATCGCCGGTGCAGATTCGCACCATGCGTTCGCAGCCACCGCCGTTCAGCATCATCGCGCCCGGCCGCGTCTATCGCATTGATTCGGACATGACGCACACGCCCATGTTCCACCAGCTCGAAGGCATGGCGGTGGGGGAGAACGTCAGCTTTGCGAACTTGAAAGCCGTGCTGCACACTTTCTTCGAGCGTTTCTTCGAGCGGCCGCTGGCGATGCGATTTCGTCCATCGTATTTCCCCTTCACGGAGCCGAGCGCGGAAGCGGATATCGAGTGCGTTTTCTGCAGCGGCGCGGGCTGCCGCGTCTGCAAGCAGACCGGCTGGCTGGAAATTCTCGGCTGCGGCATGGTTCATCCCAACGTGCTGGCGGCTGCGGGCATCGACAGCGAACAGTGGCAGGGTTATGCCTTCGGCGCAGGCATCGACCGGCTCGCCATGTTGCGTTATGGCGTCGATGACCTGCGGCTATTCTTCGAAAACGATCTGCAATTCCTGAAGCAGTTTCCATGAGCAGGGAAAAGCTGCCGTGAAAATCACCTATCAATGGCTCAAGGAGTTCGCAGAAGTGTCCGCCACGCCGGCGGAGCTGGCTAGGCAACTGACCATGTCGGGGCTGGAAGTCGAGTCGCTGACGCCGGTGGCGCCGCCGTTTTCCGGCGTGATCGTCGGCCAGGTGCTCGAGTCGACGCCGCATCCGGACGCCGCAAAATTGTCGGTTTGCCGGGTGACCACCGATGGCGCGAATCGCCTGCAGATCATCTGCGGCGCCAGCAACGTCCGCGCCGGCTTGAAAGTGGCGGTTGCCATGGTGGGCGCGCAGTTGCCCGAGGCGGTTACCATCAAGCGCGCCACGCTGCGCGGTCTGGAATCATACGGCATGCTGTGTTCGGCGCGCGAACTGGGATTGGGCGAGAACCACGAAGGCATCATGGAGCTGCCGGAGGCGCTGCCGCTGAATCAGAACCTGCGGGATGCGTTGGATCTCGATGACACCATGCTGGATGTGAACACAACGCCGAATCGCGGCGACTGCATGAGTGTGTTCGGCATCGCCCGGGATTACACGGCTGCGCAACGGCGGCGATACCTCAAGTACACGAGCGCAGCGGTTGCCGCCGGCCACGAGGCGGTATTTCCGGTGGCGCTCGAATCGGCCGGCTGCCCGGCATTTGCAGCGCGCGTGATCCGCGGGGTGCGGCCCAACGCGCAATCGCCCGCATGGCTGCGCGAGCGCCTGCGCCGAGTCGGGATCAATAGTATTTCAGCGATCGTCGATGTCACCAACTTCGTGATGATGGAGTTGGGGCAGCCGATGCATGCCTACGATCTGGCCAAGCTGAAGCAGGGCATCGTGGTGCGAGCGGCAACGCCCAAAGAGCGCATCACGCTGCTGGATGACAAGGAATACGCACTCGATGCCGAGTTTCTGGTCATCGCGGATGCGAGTGGCGCCATCGGTGTCGCCGGCGTCATGGGCGGCCGGCGCACCGCCATCTCCGATTCCACGGCCGATGTGCTGCTGGAGTCGGCTCACTTCACGCCCGAGGCGATTGCGGGGCGCGCGCGGCGATTGGGCCTTTTCACCGATGCCGCACAGCGCTTCGAGCGCGGCGTCGATCCGAGCCTGCCGGCGGTTGCAATTGAACGCGCAACGGCGCTACTGACGCAGTGCGCCGGTGGTGAGCCCGGACCCACGCAGGTGACGCGGATCGCCGCGAGCCTAGGGGCTGAGATTGAACCTGAGCACCACTGGGTGCGGCTGCGCCGGGCTCGCGTAACCAGGCTGCTCGGCACCGCCGTGCCCGATGCCGATGTGCAGACCGTGCTCTCCGCAGTCAGCGACCGGGTCGAGGCCACTGCTGATGGCTGGCGAGTGCACAAACCGCCGCATCGTTTCGACATGAAAATTGAGGCGGATCTGATCGAGGAGGTGGCGCGTCTGCGGGGATTCGACAGCATTCCCGAGTGCCATGCGACCGCGGCGCAGATTCCCGGCGAAGCGATCGAGTCGCGGGCCGCCACAGATCGTATATTGACCGCGATG
>DATMKO010000231.1:0-5516 GCA_035571175.1 Steroidobacteraceae bacterium
TCCGGCGCCCGCGTCTCCCAACGTACCGCTCACCGCCAACAAGTCTCCGGCCCGCGCGCCGCTGCGCCGCAACGCCGTGCCGTGCGGCACATGGCCGAGTAGCTGTATGGTCACGGTGAGCGGCCCGCGCGTCGTATCACCACCAACCAACGCCACCCCATGAGCGTCCGCGAGATCAAACAGCCCCGCGGCAAATCTTGCCAGCCAATGGGGATCGGCAGCGGGCAGCGTCAAGGCGAGCGTGGCCCAGGACGGAGTCGCGCCCATGGCTGCCAGGTCGCTCAAATTCACGGCAAGCGCGCGATGGCCTACCGAACGCGCATCAGTACCGTCGGGAAAATGCCGCCCAGCCACCACGGTATCAACGGTGGCCACCAAATCCGTCCCCCGTGGAAGCTTAAGCAGCGCCGCGTCGTCGCCAATTCCGAGAATGACGCCCGACTCGCTGCGCGGCGGCGCGGCCCGCGAGAAAAAACGCCTTATCAATTCGAATTCGCCGAGGTCGGGTGGCTGCAAACTACCTCCTACTGCGCCGGGCGGCCATACTCCTGCGGCCGCAATTCCTGTGCGGCTCGATCCAGCACTGCATTCACGAATTTATGGCCGTCGGTCGCACCAAATTGCTTGGTCAGCTGCACCGCTTCGTCGAGCGCCACACGGTAGGGCAACTCCGCGCGGTACTCCAGCTCGTGCAGCCCCAGCCATAAGATCGCATGTTCGATCGGATCCAGTTCATGGGGCGGAATCTCGCTGAAGCGCGACAGGCGCGAATCCAGGGCCTCGCGATTTGCCGCGACCCCTTCGATCAATTCGCGAAAGTACCCAAGATCGACGCGCTCCGCCTCCGGATCCGCGGCGAACTGCCGCTGCACGTCGGCCCAAGGATGCGGATTGATCTGAATCTGATACAGCGCCTGCAATGCGAGCCGGCGCGCGAGGCTCCGGGCTCGGTGGGCCGCGGCCCCCGCACTCACCTAACTGTCCAGGCGACGCAAGAGATTCGCCATCTCGATCGCGACCAGGGCGGCATCCGCTCCCTTGTTGCCCGCCTTGCCCCCTGCCCGGTCGACGGCTTGTTCCGCCGTGTCGGTGGTCAGTACGCCAAATGCGATCGGCACCCCTGTTTCCAGCGCGATTCGGGCGATGCCGCCGGCACACTCGCCGGCGACATACTCGAAATGCGGCGTTTGACCGCGGATCACCGCACCCAGTGCAATCAGCGCTTCGTAGCGGCGCGACAGCGCCAGCTTGCGGGCCACGATCGGCATGTCAAAGGCCCCGGGAACGCGCACGATGTCGATCTGCTTGTCGTTGACGCCGTGACGCCTGAGTGCATCGAGCGCGCCGCGCACCAGAGCGTCCACCACGAAGTCATTGAACCGCGCCGCGATCAGCGCAAAGCGCAAATCCCGGGCCAGCAGCTCTCCCTCGATTATCTTGGGCTGATCATTCGGCACAAGTCATTCCTCGCATGGTCATTGCCAAGTATAAGCCGAAGCTGCGTTCAATCATTGCCGTCCACATAACTGGTTACCTCGAGGTCGAACGCGGCAAGGCCCTGCAACTGCTTGGGCGCGCTCAATACCCGCATGCGCTTCAAACCAAGATCCTTGAGGATCTGCGCGCCGATTCCGTAGGTTCTAACGACGGTGGCGCCGGTGCCGTGCAGCGCCGGTTTGGCGTCCAGATGACTCACGCTGGCCATGAAATTGCGGGGGGAATCTTCCGGCCGCAGGATTACGACCACCCCCGAGGCTTCCTTGGCCACGCGCAGCATCGCCGCGCGCAGCGGCCAGCCGAGCGCCTCGTTACTCACCCCCACCACATCCCGCAACGTGTCCACGATGTGTACGCGCACCAGCGGCGGCACCGCGGAATTCAAATCGCCTTTCACCAGCGCAATGTGCACGGTTTTGTTGACGTGATCTTCGTAGCAGCAAAGGCGGAAATGGCCGTACTCGGTGTCGACGGGTTCGTCATAGATCCGCTCCACGGATCGCTCGTTCTTCAGCCGATAGCGGATCAGATCCGCGATCGTGCCGATTTTCAGTCCATGACTTTTCGCAAACAGCTCAAGATCCGGCCTTCGCGCCATGGTGCCGTCATCATTCAGGATTTCGACGATCATGCCGGCGGGAGAAAATCCGGACAGACGCGCCAGATCGCAACCGGCTTCCGTGTGCCCGGCACGCGTCAACACGCCGCCGGGCTGTGCCATCAGCGGGAATATGTGGCCGGGCTGGCGCAAATCCTCCGGCCGCGCATTCGGCGCGACCGCGGTTTTGACGGTGTGCGCCCGGTCGTGGGCGGAGATGCCGGTGGTCACGCCTTCGGCGGCCTCGATCGACAGGGTGAAGTTGGTGCGATGCGTGGTGTCGGTATCGCTAACCATGAGGGGCAGGCGCAACTGGCGGCAGCGCTCGCGAGTCAGGGTCAGGCAGATGAGGCCGCGCCCGTAGCGCGCCATGAAGTTCACATCCTCGGGCCGGACACATTCGGCGGCCATGATCAGGTCGCCTTCATTTTCCCGATCCTCGTCGTCCATGATCACTGCCATTTTGCCGCGGCGCAGATCCTCGAGAATCTCATCGATCGTATTGAACGCAGCCATGTTTCGTTTCAACCTTCTGGTTTCGTCATCAGTCTTGCTAGATATCGCGCGACCACATCGATCTCGATATTGACTTCATCCCCGACGCGGAGCTCACCCAGCGTCGTGACCGCATGCGTGTGCGGAATGATATTGACATCGAATCGACGGCCGTCGACGTTATTGACGGTCAGGCTCACGCCGTCGACGCAGATCGAACCCTTGGGCGCCACGAAGCGCGCGAGCCCTTCGGGCAGGTCAAATTCAAGGCGCCAGGAGCGCGCGTCTTGAGCGGCTTTCCTAAGTTTGCCTACTGCATCGACGTGGCCGCTGACCATGTGGCCGCCGAGGGCATCGCCGGCGCGCAAACTGGGCTCCAAATTGACCCTGGACCCGACCCGCAAGCGCCCCAAGGTCGTCTTCGCCAAGGTCTCGCGCGAAACATCTGCATAAAAACCGGCGCTTTCTTTGCGGGTCACGGTCAGACAAACGCCTTGCACACTGACGCTGTCGCCGATCGCAATTCGCGCGACATCGAGGCCCGTGGCGTCGACGCCCAATTCGAGGTCGCCGCTGGTTGGCGCGATGGATGTAACGCGGCCGCTCGCCACTATGATTCCGGTGAACATGGGTTACGGGCTCTTGATGCTCAAAATCAGGCGCATGTCATCTCCAATTCGCTGCTGGTCGCGAAATTCCCAGGCGGGCAAACCCGGCAGCGCCGCTGCGCCGAGACGCAGCAGCGGAGCCGCATCGGCGCCGAGCAGCCGGGGCGCGACATACAACACCAGCTCATCCACCAGGCGGCTGGCGATAAATGCTCCCGCAAGCGTTGGTCCGCATTCGAGCAGCACTTCGTTCATCTCCAATGCGGTCAGACGTTGCATCACGGCATCGAGATCCAGGCCCCCGGCGGCGCGCGGCACCCGTTCGATCTGCACACCGTCGAGCGATTTCTGCGGTGCATCGGCAGCGGCAAACACCAGGGCGCCTTCGCCTTTGAAAATCCTTGCGCCGGGCGCGCTCCGTAGCTGGGTGTCGAGCACCACCCGCAGTGGCTGGCGCACCCACGGACCATACGCCAAGCGCACATTCATGCGCGGATCATCGGCGCGCACCGTGCCCGATCCGGTGAGCACGGCGGAACTGCGCGCCCGCCAAACCTGCACGTCGGCGCGCGATGCCTCGCCGCTGATCCACAACTTTGCGCCTGATGCAGGCGCCGTCCGCCCATCCAAGCTCATTGCCAGCTTCAGTCGCACCAACGGTCGGCCACGTTCAAAGCGCGAAAAAAAACCGACGTTGAGTTGCCGCGCCTCCTCGGCAAGCACCCCCACCGACACCGCGATGCCCGCAGACCTCAGGCGATCGATGCCGCGCCCGGCGACCTTCGGGTAGGGGTCGCGCGAGCAGCACACCACGCGTGCCACGCCGGCGGCCGCCAACGCGTCTGCGCAGGGCGGCGTCCTGCCTGTGTGGCTGCAGGGCTCCAGAGTGACGTAAACCGTGCCGCCCCGCGCCTGCTCCCCGGCCGCGCGCAGCGCCAAGATTTCCGCATGCGGCTCGCCCGCACGCTGGTGCCAACCTTCCCCCACGACGCGCCCGGCATTGGTCAGCACGCATCCGACCCGCGGATTCGGGTCGGTGGTGTTGAGACCGAGCGCGCCCAACTTAAGCGCCCGCGCCATATGCGCCCGGTCTTGCGTTGAGAATTCCTCGCTCATTTTTTCTCTTGGTCGCCGGCTGCATCGCCAGGAAGCAGCGGCAATTGATCCTGATTGGGCTCGCGGCGCCGCCGATGGCGCCGCAGTTGGTCGATTTCCGTACGGAAGGCATCCAGATCCTGAAAGCTGCGGTACACGGAGGCGAAACGCACATAGCCCACTTCATCCAGGTGCCGCAATTCCTCCATGACCAATTCACCGATACTGCGCGAGGCGATTTCGCGCTCACCCAGGCTGCGCAGCTTGTGGCAAATTCTCGCCGCCGCAGCTTCGATGGCCTCGCGTCCAACCGGGCGTTTTTCGAGCGCCTTCTGCATGCCGCTGAGTAATTTCTTCTCGTCGAAAGCCTCGCGGCTGCGATCACCCTTGATGACCGTCGGCAGCAGCAGTTCGGCTGATTCAAAGGTCGTGAAACGTTCCGCGCACGCCAGACATTCGCGGCGCCTGCGAATCTGCCGTCCTTCGCCGGCGAGACGGGAATCGATGACCTTAGTCTCCGTGTGAGCGCAAAATGGACAATGCATGCGGCCTACTTACGGCGACTCGGTGCGGGCCGCTGTTCTCACGCATATACCGGGAATCGCCGGCACAAAGACGCCACCTCGGCTCGTGCACGCTCGATGACCGATTCATCGCCCAAGGCGTCCAGCACGTCGGCGATCCAATTGGAGATTTGCCGCACTTCGGGTTCTTTGAAGCCCCGGGTCGTCACCGCCGGCGTGCCGATCCGTAGCCCGCTGCTCACGGACGGCGGACGCGGATCGTTGGGAACCGCGTTTTTATTGACCGTCATGTGCGCCCGGCCCAGCGCTGCATCGGCATCCTTGCCGGTGATGTTCTTGTCGATCAGATCGAGCAGAAACAAGTGATTGTCGGTGCCGCCGGAAACGATCTTGTAGCCGCGCTGCTGTAGAACCTGGGTCATGGCGCGAGCGTTGGCGACCACTTGCGCGGAATAGATCTTGAATTCAGGCTGCAGGGCTTCGAGAAACGCCACGGCTTTGGCTGCTATCACATGCATCAGAGGTCCGCCCTGAATTCCCGGAAACACCATTGAATTGAGTTTCTTGTGCAACTCGGGATGCGGGCGCGCCAGAATCAAGCCGCCGCGAGGACCGCGCAGGGTCTTGTGGGTGGTGGTACTGACCACGTCGGCGAAGGGCACGGGATTCGGGTACGCGCCGGCGGCCACCAGGCCGGCG
>DATMKO010000232.1:0-2345 GCA_035571175.1 Steroidobacteraceae bacterium
TGCCGGCGGTCGAACTCGACGGCGAACAGGGCGTTGGCCGTCTTCGATCGCCCATAGGCGCCGAACTCGGTGTAACGGGTGCGCTCAAAGTTCGGATCGTCCAGATCGACATCGGCGAAGCGGTGGCCGGCGGACGAAAGATTCACCAGCCGCGAGCCAGGCTTGAGCAGCGACGCGATCCGGTTGACCAAAACGAAGTGACCGAGATGGTTGGTGCCAAATTGGGTTTCGAAGCCGTCTGCGGTTGTCCCCTTGGGGCAAGCCATGACACCGGCATTGGCGATCACGAGATCGAAGGGCTTACCCGCCGCGAGCAGGGCGTCGGCGCAGGCACGAATGTTCGCAAGCGACGCCAAGTCGAGCTGCACCAACTCCATCCCGCCGCCGCTGGATTGTGCGCGAATATGCTCGGTGGCCGCACGTGCCTTCGCCAGATCGCGCGCGGCGCCGACGATGAGCGCGCCGTGCGCGGCCAGTGCGCGCGCCGTCTCCACGCCGAGGCCGGACGATACGCCGGTCACAAGCACACGCTTTCCTCTTAGGCTGACGCCCTCGAGAACCTCATCCGTCGTCGACTCTGCCCCAAATTGCTGCGACATGGTTTCCTCCAAGCGTCATGGCCATCCGTTGGTTGATTATCGCCGATTCGGCGATGTGACTCGACATGAATGCGCGGTTAATCTACGGTAGCGGCCCATGAAATGGATCATCCGGCTTGTCGCATTGCTCGCGACGTTTTCGGCACCGCTCGCGGCCGTTGCGCAATCGGGAGCACCGCCGGAAAAGGCCGCTTCTCCCGTGGGCCTGTGGGAAACCATCGATGATAAAACCGGCAAACCCACCGCGGTCGTTGAAATTTTTGAAAAAGATCAGAGACTGTTTGGTCGAATTGAGCAGATTCTCACCGGCGCCGACGCAAACAGCGTCTGTGTCGCCTGCACCGATGATAGAAAGAATCAGCCCATCATCGGCATGATCATCATTCGCAGCATCAAACCCAGTGGGCCCGAATACAGCGGCGGTGATATTCTCGATCCGGATTCCGGATCGGTGTACCGCTGCAAAATGCATTTGGAAAAGAACGGCAGTGAACTGATCGTAAGAGGCTACATAGGCCTGTCGTTATTTGGCCGCTCCCAGACTTGGCATCGACGCACCTAGCCGCATCCTGCTGGAGTCTCATTCCTGCGCTGCATTGATGTCGTAATCTATCTGGCCGCGGCAGTGGTGGCCGCGGCGCCGGCTAATGTCGAGCGTGCACAGGCGGGCGAGTTGTGTCCCAGCGGCTGGTGGGCGGATGTCATGGTGGGTTCCCATCACATCCATCCCGATCGGCACTTTGATGACTTCGACCCCGGCGCCGGCCTCGAGTGTTCAGTCACATCGCAATGGGCTGCATCGTTCGGCTATTTTCGCAATTCGCTGGACCGGCCATCATTCTACGGTGGCGCAATCTATACGCCGGAATTCGCGCACTGGGGGTGGTTCCGGCTGGGCGCAATGGGCGGCATAATCTCCGGCTATAACTACGGCCAGATCGGTCTGGGCCGGAGCAATCGCACCGGGCCATTGCTCGCGCCGACCGCGATTACCCGCTTCGGACGATTCGCCGCGAACTTCATCTTGATCCCGCCGATCCCCGCGGATAACCTGCCTTTCACCATCGGTCTTCAGCTGAAGTATAAAGTCCGCTAAACGCCTTAGCGGTTAGAATCCCTGCTGGCTCACAAAGGCGGGGAGACACAATGGCTAAAGCAATTGGCGAGACAGCGGTCGTGATCGGCGCAGGCATCGCCGGCCTATCGGCTGCGGCAGCTCTCTCCCAGTTTTTCTCGCAGGTCATCGTCCTTGAGCGCGACGAGTTGCCTGCGGGCCCGGCACCCCGCCCGGGCGTGGCTCAAGGCAGGCATCCACATCTGCTGCTGGTGGGTGGACTTAGGGCATTGGAGCAACTGTTTCCGGGATTCGGGGATGACCTCGCGGCCGCCGGCGCAGTCCGATACCAGGTGTCCAGCGACATCCGGGTCGAACAGCCCGGTTTTCACCCCTATCCGCAGCGCGACTTCGGCTTTTACAGCTATGCATTGTCCCGACCGCTGCTCGAATCTGTCGTCAGACGGCGCATTGCGCAAATATCCAATGTGTCCGTCCGGACTCCATGCCGCGTACTGGAGTTTGTCGCGGCGGCCGCCGGCTGCGTTGCCAAGGGAGTGCGCATCGAGAACGAAGGAAAAGGTAGCGAGACTTTGGCCGCCGATCTCATCATCGATGCCTCGGGCCGCGGCGTACCCACGCTCTCGTTCTTGAAGGCTTGCGGCCTGCCGTTACCGCAGGAGACTGAGATC
>DATMKO010000233.1:0-2624 GCA_035571175.1 Steroidobacteraceae bacterium
CATATTGGAAAGATATGCCTCGTACTCTCATGGGGTTCGACATCAAGCTCCACACCGCGTACCGGCCATTCCAGCTCCTCGAGGGTGAAGGACCGGTCGAAGGAGTCGTGGTCGCGGAGTTCCCTTCGATGGAGGAGGCCACGAGGTGGTACGACAGCCCGGGATACGTCGCGGTGCGCCAGCACCGTATGCGAGGCGCACAGTATCTTGGCTTGCTTGTCGATGGGGGAGTTACGGAAAGTATCGATGAGCGGATGCCTCAAACAAGGCGGAAGTCCTAGGGCCCGGTGATATTCGGCAGGACCAAAGTGGCTCCGCCTTCGCGTCCCACCCCTCGGGCGACCCCACGCCCTCAAGTGCCGACATCCAGGTGACCCGCGCGATCGTCGAGATCGCAAAGCCGCTCGGCATCGCCGTGCACGACCACATCATCGTCGGCAGGAACGGCGATGCGAACCTGGAACCAAACGGAAAGAAATCAAAAACTTCTTCAACAGCCTGCTAGCTCGCCATTGGTCTTTGGAACGTCTCCAAAAATCCATCCGACGCAATGAAGGCGAGGGTCCGACGCAGCGCCGCAGATTCTTTTGCGCCAAACGAAGCTTCGAAGCGTTCCTGAGCACGCGCCCACGAGCGCTCAGACTCGACGAGCCTTCTGCGCCCGGCTCGTGTGAGTGCGATGAGTCGATTGCGCCGGTCAGCGGGATCAGCAACGGCCTCGATGAGACCGTCCCGTTCAAGTGGCTTTACGTTGTGCGCCAACGCGCCGCGGTCCATGACAAGAGCCCGGGCCAATTCACCCATTGCGGGTGTTCCCATACGAAGGATTTGATTCAAAATCGCCAACTGCGTCACACGAAGGCCGCAGGATGCAAGCGCCTCATCATAGAGTTGCGACACGCGTCGCGATGCTTTTCTCAGCGCCGTGCAATTACAGCTGTTCTCCGCCTTAGCAAGGCGAGGCCCCACGGCCCTCTGAATGGTCTTGGGCATTCTCGACTCCCGCAAGTTGCTCCCCCGTTCACACCGGGGACGGGTCGCCCTTAGCACATGCAAGGTTGTAGGTGCACCTAATAATTTGCATGTGCAATCTTCATAATTTGCATATGCAATATTCGACGCCACCACTTCGCATAATAACTTGCATATGCAATATATTCGGCCTCTCGCTTCACGTCTTAGGAGGCCGTTCATGAACACCTCTTTTGTCCCTGCCGATCATGCTGCGCGCGCCAAGCGCCGCATTCTCGTTGCGGCGTCGCTGGTGACGTCGTTGAGCATGCTCGATTCGAACATCGTTGCCGTGTCGCTGCCGTCGATCGCGCGTACGTTCGGCGCCGGCTTCGCCGATATCGAATGGGTGATCAGCGCCTACGTGCTGAGTTTCGCGGCGCTGCTGCTCGCTGCCGGCTCCTATGCCGATCGGCATGGGCGCAAGCGCGCGACGCTGATCGGCCTCGGGGTCTTTGCGGCAGCATCTGGTCTCTGCGGCTTGGCGCAATCCGCCCTGATGCTGGACCTTGCGCGGGCGCTGCAGGGCATTGGTGCGAGCCTGTTGGTGACCGCGGGGCTCGCGATCATTAATCATGCGTTCGCAGCGCGGGAGCGGGCAAAAGCCTTTGCGTTCTGGGGCGCCTGCCTCGGCATTGCGCTCACCAGTGGCCCGATCGTCGGCGGCGTCGTCACCGATCTCTTCGGTTGGCGTTGGGCCTTCCTCATCAACCTGCCGATCTGCATCGCCTTGTTCATCGCGATCGCGACCTTCGTGGAGGAATCGCGCGATCACGAAGCCAAGCGTCTGGACTATGCCGGAATCTTGACGTTCAGCGCCGGGCTCTTCCTGCTGATCTGGGCGCTGATCGATGGCAATGCGCTCGGCTGGGCGGCGCGACCGATCGTCGAGCGCTTCATCGGTGCGGCCATACTTCTCGTCGCGTTCCTCTTCGTCGAGCTTGTCCAGAAGCGGCCAATGGTCGATTTCACCCTGTTTGCTCAGCCGACCTTCCTCGGATCTGTATTCGCCATGCTGGGCTACGCCGGCGGCGCGCAGGTCATGATCTTCTACCTGCCGCTGTTCCTGCAAAACGCATTCGATCTCTCGCCGGCGATGGCGGGGTTGGCGATGTTGCCGTTCGCTTTGCCGATGTTCATCACGCCGCTTCTCGCTGCCGGGCTGGCGCGTCGCTATTCCGGGCGCATCTTGCTGACCGGCGGATTGATGACGGCCCTGATCGGCGACCTGCTGCTCTGGACGCTCGCGCAGTTTTCCCTGCCCTACCCTGCTTTGCTCCTCGGCATGCTGGTTGCGGGCGCCGCCGCCGGGCTGCTCAACAGTGAGACGGCGAAGGTCATGCAGGGCGCGGTCCCGGCGCAGCGCGCCGGCATGGCGGGGGGCCTCACCGGCACGACGCGGTTTGTCGGCCTGCTGGTCGGGATCGCGGCATTCGGTGCCGTACTGGCGCACGTCGCTTCGCGCAGCTTCATCGCGAGCGGTGTCGCAGCCGGGCTCGATGCCGGGACGGCGGCGGAACTCTCCAAGCACGTGACGTCCGGTGACGTCGGCGGCATCGTCGGCACGGTGCCGGAGGCATTGCGAACGAGCATCTGGCACATCGGCAACGCGG
>DATMKO010000234.1:0-4181 GCA_035571175.1 Steroidobacteraceae bacterium
CTGCAAAGCGCGCATTGGTTTGGCACCGATCGCCTGGGCCGCGACTTGTTCGTCCGCACCCTCGCCGGCACGCGAGTCTCGCTGGGCGTCGGCTTGCTGGCCAGCGTCGTCAGCCTGGTTGTCGGTTTGAGTTTTGGCGCAATCGCCGGCTACAGCGGCGGCCGTATCGATCATTTTATGATGAGAATTATCGAGATCCTGAGCGGCCTGCCGCTGATTTTCTTCGTAATCGTGTTGACCGTGGTATTCGGCCGCAACGAATATCTTTTGTTCTTCTCGATTGGAGCAGTGGGCTGGCTGACCATGGCGCGCATCGTGCGCGGTCAGACCTTGGGCATTCGCAGACGGGAATTCATCGAAGCGGCGATCGCTTCGGGAGCCGGCCCCGGCCGCATCATCGTCAAGCACGTGATACCCAATGTGGTCGGGCCGGTAATCGTGTACGCCACCTTGAGCGTCCCGCAAATCATTCTCTTCGAAAGCTTCTTGAGTTTCTTGGGATTGGGGATCCAAGAACCGCACGCCAGCCTGGGTACGCTGATTGCCGAGGGCGCCGGCGAGATGGAATCGGCGCCGTGGATGCTATTGGTGCCCGGCGGCTTTCTCGCACTTCTGCTGCTTTGTTTGAATCTCTTCGGCGATGGTCTGCGCGACGCGCTCGACGTCAAGGAAGCCTGAAGATGATTCCGACCCTGAGCATTGACGATCTGTGCATCAGTTTTCCGCGGCATGGCGCGCCGATCCCGGCCGTTCAGGGCGTTTCGCTCTCGATCGCGCCTTCCGAGTGCGTCGGGATCATCGGCGAGTCGGGATCCGGAAAAACCCAGGTGTTCATGGCGGCGATGGGATTGCTGGCAAGCAGTGCGGCGGTCAGCGGCAGCATTCGTTTCGAGGGCGGCGATTTGTTGTCTGCCGATACGGCTGTTTTGAATCGCGTCCGCGGCTCGAAGCTGACGATGATATTCCAGGATCCCATGACCTCCCTGGCACCGCATCTCAAGATCGGTACGCAGCTGGCCGAGGTATTGGTGTGCCATTCAGGGATGTCGTGGCGCGATGCGTGGAGTTCGGCGGCCCGCATCTTGGCGCGCGTGCGGGTGCCTGATCCCAAGCGCCGCCTGCATCAATATCCGCATGAGCTCTCGGGCGGCATGCGTCAAAGGGTCATGATAGGCATGAGCTTGCTGTGCGAGCCGGCGCTGGTCATCGCCGACGAGCCCACTTCGGCGCTCGATGTGACCGTTCAAGCACAGCTCATCGAGCTGCTGCGTACCATGCGCGGAGAGCTCGGCATGGCGCTGGCGCTGATCAGTCACGATCTTGGCGTGGTGGCGGGGCTCGCGGACCGAATTCTCGTGATGTATGCCGGCAGAATCGTCGAGAGCGCGCCGGCGCTGGAATTATTCAGCCACGCCCGCCACCCCTATACGGCGGAGATGCTGAAGTGCATACCCAGCCTCTCCGGCCCACGCCTCGCGCGCTTGCCGACACTTGCGGGACAGCCGCCACAGCCCGGCGAGCAGCTCGAGGGCTGCGCCTTTGCGCCCAGGTGTCCACGGGTCGCCGCGCGTTGCCGATCAGAGCGACCGCTGTTATCCCCGGCCGGCGCAGCTGCGGTCGCCTGCCATTTTCCGCTGCCCGCATGAACGGCGCCGCTGAAGCTTTGCTGCAAGTCAAGGACCTGCGCGTGGATTTCGGCGCCCATGCGGTCGTACGCGGCGTGAGTTTTGAACTGTTCGAAGGCGAAACACTGGGGCTGGTTGGCGAGTCGGGATCCGGCAAATCCACCTTGGCGCGCGCCATATTGAGGCTGCTGCGCAGCGCGCACGGCAGTGTCGAATGGCGCGGCAAGGATCTCCTGACCTGCGCGCCGGCGGAGCTGCGTGCGCAGCGCCGCGACCTGCAACTCGTATTTCAGGATCCGCTCTCCAGTTTGGATCCGCGGATGAGGGTGGGCGACACCATTGCCGAGCCGTTGCGGGTATTCGAGCCCGGACTCGACGCCAATGCGCGCGCGCGGCGCGTTGCTGGAATGTTGGAGCGCGTCGGCCTGACGGCGGCGATGGGCGCGCGCTATCCGCATGAATTCAGCGGCGGGCAGTGTCAGCGCATTGGAATTGCGCGCGCCATGATCTTGAACCCGAAGCTCTTGATCTGCGATGAACCCGTGAGTTCGCTCGACATGTCCATCCAGGGACAGATCGTCAATCTATTGCTCGATTTGCAGCGCGACGCCGGCACCGCAATGCTGTTCATCAGCCACAATCTGGCGGTGGTGAGGCACTTGAGTCACCGGGTGCTGGTCATGTATTCGGGGAAACTGGTGGAGATTGCGGCGCCGGATGCGTTGTTCACCTCGCCCCGGCACCCCTATACGAAGGCGCTATTGGCGGCCGTGCCCGCGATCGAACCCAAGCTCAAAGGCGCGCCGGCAGCCTTGAGGTTGGAAGAACCACCCGCGGCCGTGCGCGTGCCGGCCGCCGGCTGCGCTTACCGGGAGCGCTGTCCCTACGCATTGCCGGTGTGCGCAAGCACCGTGCCGCCGCTTGCGGAAGCCACCACTGGGCATTGGGTTGCCTGTCATCGTTCGCACGAGGCGCTTATTCCGCTATCCTTGCCCGCATGACACAACGCAAACCGGTGCGGCCCAGCGACGGGCTGGCCAACGTACGCTACGAAATTCGCGGCAAATTGGCGCGGCGCGCTCTGGCATTGGAGCGCTTGGGCTACGACATCGTCTCGCTCAACATCGGCAATCCCTACGCATTCGGATTCCGCACCCCGGAAACCATGCGTTTGGCGATGATCGAGAATTTGCGCCATAGCGAAGGCTACGTGCACCAGAAGGGGATTTTCCCGGCGCGCGAAGCGGTGGTCATGCAGCAGCAGGAGCGCGGCGTGCGCGGCGTCACCGCCGAAGAGGTGTTCATCGGCAACGGCGTGAGCGAGCTGATTGACCTGACGCTGCGCGCGCTGCTGAATCCCGGCGACGAGGTGCTGGTGCCGAGTCCCGACTACCCGCTGTGGACCGCCGCCGTGAATCTCAATACCGGCCGCGCCGTGCATTACCCCTGTCACCCCGCGCGCGCCTTCATCCCCGAGCCGGAGGAGATCGAGGCGCTGATCACGCGGCGCACGCGGGCCATCGTCATTGTCAACCCCAACAACCCCACCGGAGCGGTGTATCCGCGGGAAACATTGACCGCAATTGCGCGCATTGCCGAGAAACATCGCTTGGTGGTGCTCTGCGATGAGATCTACGATCACATTCTTTACGATGGCGCGGAATTCGTGCCCATGGCCACCTTGGTGCACAACACCCTGTGCTGCACGATGAGCGGACTGTCGAAGGTCTATCGCGCCTGCGGCTATCGCGTCGGCTGGGCGTCATTCTCCGGCGACATCGAGAGTGCCGGGGACTACCTGAGCGGACTGGAGCTGCTGTCGTCGCTGCGTTTGTGCAGCAACGTGCCGGGCCAGTGGGCGGTGCAGACGGCATTGGGCGGCTATCAAAGCATTCTGGAAATGACCCGCCCCGGCGGGCGCTTGTACGATTCTCGGCAGGCGATACTCGATGGCGTCGCGCGCAGCAAGTACCTCAAACTATCTCGCCCCATGGGTGCCTTGTACTCGTTCGTGGAAGTACGCAGCGACGTACTCCCGGAATTCGACGATCAGGCATTCGCATTGGAGTTGCTGGAAACCAAGCACGTGTTGGTCGCGCCGGGGGTGAGCTTCAACGTGCCGTATCGCAACGCGTTCCGCATCACCAATCTGCCGGAGCGGCAAGTCCTCGCGACGGTATTCGCGCGCATCGAAGAGCTGCTCGACGCCCAGGCAGCGGCCGGACCTGAGCTTAAGATAGTCGGATCCGCTCCAGAGGTTTAAGTGAGCTCGAGCGCGGAGCGCGTTTCACCCGGCCTGCTCGCGGCCGCCGCCGCTGGCGCGACGATTCTGGCGCCGAATTCCGAATTGGCCGTCGCAGTATTCGCGGCGCTCGAGCGTGCGCATCGCGATCAGGGCGAGGAAGTTTGGCCCACCCCGCGGGTGCACGATTTTGCAACCTGGCTGCGCGAACGTTACGGCTGCGCGCAACTGGCGAACGCCGACTCGCCCCGCTGCCTCAGCGACGTGGAAGAGCGCGAGCTGTGGCGATCGGTCATCGAGACTGAGGAGCGGGG
>DATMKO010000235.1:0-4870 GCA_035571175.1 Steroidobacteraceae bacterium
TCGCCGGGATAGGCCTCGCGGCCCGGCGGCCGGCGCAGCAGCAGGGAAATCTGCCGATAGGCGACCGCCTGTTTGGACAGATCGTCATACACGATCAGCGCATCCTCGCCGTTGTCCATGAAGTACTCGCCCATGGTGCAGCCGCCATAGGGTGCGAGGTATTGCATTGCCGGGGGCGTCGAGGCGGAAGCTGCCACGACGATGGTGTGCCCCATGGCGCCGTGCTCTTCGAGCTTGCGCACCACGTTGGCGATCGAGCTCTGCTTCTGTCCGATCGCGACGTACACGCATTTGATGCCCGTGCCTTTCTGATTGATGATGGTATCGATGGCCACCGCCGTCTTGCCGGTCTGGCGGTCGCCGATGATCAGCTCGCGCTGGCCGCGGCCGATCGGCACCATGGAGTCGATGGCCTTGAGACCGGTCTGCACCGGCTGCGAGACGCTCTTGCGGAAAATCACGCCCGGCGCGACGCGCTCGAGCGGCGATTTCAGCTTGGCGTTCACCGGGCCCTTGCCGTCGATCGGGACTCCCAGCGCATCGACCACGCGGCCCAGAAGCTCGGGGCCCACCGGCACTTCGAGAATGCGGCCCGTGGTCTTGACCTCGGAACCTTCGGAAATGCTCTTGTAGTCGCCGAGCACCACCGCACCCACCGAGTCGCGTTCGAGGTTCAACGCCAGCCCGAAGATGTTGCCGTCGAATTCCAGCATCTCGCCGTAGCGCGCGTCGGCGAGCCCGTGTACGCGCACGATGCCGTCGGTGACGGTCACTACCGTGCCGACGTTGCGCGCCTCGGTCGCCCCGGCAAATTTGTCGATGCGCGCCTTGATCAGGTCGCTGATTTCCGATGCCTTGATGGACATGTGTTCCTCTTGCTGCGCGCCGCATTTGGCGCGCTTAATAGTCGGTCTAGCTGGTCAAATCCGTTGCGAGTCGTTCAAGTCGGCCCTTCAGCGAGCCGTCGATCACCAGGTCTCCGGCGCGAATCACGGCGCCGCCCAGGAGCGCCGCATCGACTGAATTTTGCATGCGCACCTTGCGCTTCAGGCGCGTGCCGAGCGCCGCGCCGAGCTTTTGCTGCTGCTCGCTGTTCAAGGGGACGGCGGAGATCACTTCGACATCCACGGTGTTCTCGACTTCCGAGCGCAATTCCTCGTAGTGCGCCACAATTTCCGGCAGCAGCAGCAGGCGATGGTTGTCCGCAAGGATCCGCACGAAGTTTTGCATCGGGGCATCCAGATCGGCGCCGGCGACATCGTCGACGAGGCCGACCACGTCGGCCGCGCTCAACCTAGGGCTCTTCGTCAGAGCTGCGACGCGCGGATCGGCGACGATCGCCGCCGCTGTCTTCAATCCCCGCGACCACGGCGCAGCGGCATTGGCGGCGCGCGCGTATTCGAACGCTGCCTTCGCGTACGGCCGGGCGATGGTCGCCCGCTCAGCCACGGGCAATCTCCGCGGCCAGTTTGTCCAGCAATTCAGCGTGCGTCTTCGGATCGATCTCGCGCCCGAGCAGCCGCGATGCGCCTTCGACCGCGAGTTTGCCGACTTCCTTGCTGAGCTGTTCACGCGCCCGTGAGCTTTCGCGCGTGACTTCATCGTGCGCCTGCGCCACCAGACGCTGCGCTTCGCTCGAGGCGGTGCCCTTGGCTTCCTCGACGATTTCGTTGGAGCGCTTGCCCGCCATGTCGACGATCTGCGCGGCGCGATCGCGCGCTTCGCGCAGGATCTCCTTGGAGCGCGCCTCGGCTTCGGCCAGATCCTTTTCGCTCTTGCTGGCAGCGGCGAGTCCGGTGGCAATCTTGCGCGCGCGCTCATCCATGGGCCCGAGAATCATCGGCCACACGAACTTCATCGTGAACCAGATGAGCACGATGAATACGACCATCTGCACGATCAACGTGAGATTGATGTTCACTATCGCCTCCTAATCAGAGCGTCGGCCCACTTCAGTGCGTCAGCCCGGCGGTGAACGGATTGGCGAACGTAAAGAACAGCGCGAAGCCGATGCCGATCATGGCGACCGCGTCGACCAGGGCCGCCACGATGAACATCTTCACCTGCAGCATGGGAGCAAGTTCAGGCTGGCGTGCGGCGCCCTCGAGAAAGCGGCCGCCTAAGATACCGAAGCCGATGGCGGTGCCGAGAGCGCCCATACCAAAGATGATGCCGACGGCGAGCACGGTCATGGCCTGAACATGTGCGAAATTTTCCATTTAATCCTCCTGAACGAAACTGATGCGAGATTGGTGTGCGGATCGGATGCGAGACATCAATGGTGCTCCTGCGCCATCGCCAGATAGACGATCGTCAACACCATGAATATGAAGGCTTGCAGCGTAATAACAAGCAGATGAAACACCGCCCAAAGAAACGCCAACAAGATTTGCGCGACCAGCAGCGCCCAGCCGCCGACGCTCCCCAACTGGCTCATGCCGTGCAGCGTCAGGGCTGCGAGCAGCAGGAAAATCATTTCGCCGGCGAACAGATTGCCGTACAAGCGCAGCGACAGCGAGATCGGCCGTGCGAGGAATGGCACGATCTCCAGGACCAGGTTCGCCGGAATCAGCAGCACCTTTAGCAGCGGATTTTTGGCGACGAACGGCTGCATGGTGAACTCGCTGACGAAACCGCCGATGCCTTTCACCTTGATGCTGTAGTAGATGATGAGAATGAACACCGTCAACGACATGGCGAAGGTGATGTTCAAATCGGTGCTCGGCACGACTTTTAAGTGCTCGATGCCCGCGCCGTGCGCGATATAGGGCAGAAGGTCGACCGGCAGGATATCCATGGCATTGAACAAGAACACCCAGCAGAAAATCGTCAGCGCCAGGGGCGCGAGCAGCTTGTTGGTACCGTGAAAACTGTCCTTGACCTGGGTATCGACGAATTCGACCAAAAGTTCGACGAAATTCTGGAATTTGCCCGGCTGCCCGGCCGTGGCCTTGCGGGCCGCCAGATAGAATGAACCGGCGAACAGCACCGCCAGCAGTACCGAGAAGAACACGCTGTCCAGGTGAATGACCGAAAAATCCAATATCCCCTTCGGTTCCTTGTTCGACAGGAACGTCAGGTGATGAAGGATGTATTCATTCGCGGTGGTGGGCTGTTCTGCTGCCATGTAAGTTTTATGCGCTCAATTGCCTCGATTTCAATTACCTTGCGAGTCATCGCGCGCACGAGCCCCGCCCAGCGGCGGCAGCGCGTTCGCCAGCGCAACCCAGTGAACAAAGAAGGTCGCAACGTACGTGCCGAGCAGCGCCAGCGGAACCACCTTCATCGTCTTCAACACCATCACGAACAACACGATCATCAGCGCGATCTTGGCCGTTTCGCCCACAAAGAACGCCCGTACGGCTCGCTGCGGGTCCGCGGCCGTACCGCCGGCGAAGCCGAGCAGCGCCATTGCGAGACTCGCAGCCGTGCTGATCCCGCCGCCCAGCAGCGCGGAAAGCGCGGCTTGCGGGCCGGCAATCAGCCCGGCCAGAAGCGCAGCAATCACGGTCACGCCCGCCTGGCCCAGTACGACGCTGAGAGCCAGCCGCCGCGCTAGGGCTAAGTCGATGGCGATCACTTAAATTCCCGCTGTGGGGCGATGCCCGCAGTCCCGAGGCAACTCGGAAGACGCGAACGACGCTTTTACTTTGAACTAGAGTCCACTTACGTGGCAGGCCGCCCCGGCCAAAATACCGCGCGCATTATAGAGACGCCGCCCTGGGTCATCAAGGCGTTTGAGGTCGTATTTAGTTGCATCAACGGATGTGGGCCAGTATGCCTTCGAGCTCATCGACACTGTTGTAGCTGACGATCAGCTTGCCCTTGCCGGACGCCGCGTGTTGGAAGGCGACCTTGGCACCCAGTTTGTCGGCTATCTCGGTCTCCAGGCGCTGAATATCGGGGTCTACCGCCGGAGGCCCCCCGGACTCGGCAGTGCGAGGGCTCATGATGCGGCGCACCAAACTCTCGGTATCGCGAACCGACAGCGACTTCTTGACCACCAGAGCGGCCACTTCTATCTGCTGGCGTCGAGTGGTCAGGCCCAGGAGGGCTCGGGCATGGCCCATTTCGATCTGCCGGGTCTCCAACAGCTCCTTGACCTCGTCGGTCAATTCCATGAGCCGCAGCAAATTGCTCACCGCGGCGCGGGAGCGGCCCACCGCCTCGGCCGCGGCCAGATGCGTCAATCCGAATTCCTCGATCAAGCGCAGCAGCGCCCTGGCTTCTTCCAAGGGATTGAGATCTTCCCGTTGGATGTTTTCGATGAGCGCCATGGCGACCGCGTCTTCATCCGCGACGTCGCGAATAACCGCGGGAATTTCCGACAAGCCGGCCATTTGCGCGGCTCGCCAGCGCCGCTCACCGGCGATGATTTCATAGCGTTGGGATTCATTGGGATCGGGCCGGGGCAAGGGCCGCACCAGAATGGGCTGCACCAAACCCCGCGATTTGATCGAGTCCGCAAGTTCACCCAAGGATTCCTGCCGCATGTCGACGCGCGGCTGATACTTGCCCCGCTGCAACAAATCCACCGGCAAGCTCGCCAGCCGGTCGCCGGCCAGCACCTGCGCTTTTTCGTCAGCCGGCATGCCGGCGCGGCGTGCGAGCAACGGCGAAAGCTCGGCGAGGCCACGACCTAATGACGGCTTTTTGCCGGACATGATGAACTTCCCCTGAACCGATGGCGCGATTATACGGGCGCGCCCGGCAGATCGTCGCGGCGAATCATTTCGCCGGCCAGCGCCAGGTATGCAAGAGCACCGCGCGACTCCTTGTCGTGAAACAGCGCGGGTTTGCCGAAACTTGGCGCTTCCGCCAGGCGCACGTTGCGCGGAATCACGGTGCGAAACACCTTTTCGCCGAAGTG
>DATMKO010000236.1:0-3699 GCA_035571175.1 Steroidobacteraceae bacterium
GAGCTTGATTACGCGAATAAACGCGTGGTCGTGATCGGCAGCGGTGCAACTGCAGTGACCCTGGTGCCCGCCATGGCCAAAACCGCGGCCAACGTGACCATGCTGCAGCGCTCGCCCACCTACTGCGTCGCGATGCCGGAACAGGACGTGATGGCAAACTTCCTGCGCCGCCATTTACCGGCGAAAGTGGCCTACAACATGGTGCGGTGGCGAAACATCCTGTTCGGCATCTACTTTTACAGACTGAGCAGGCGCAGCCCCGAGCGCATCAAGAAATGGATCGCCAAGCGTGTTCAACAGGCCTTGGGGCCCGACTACGACGCGGCCACACATTTCACGCCGCGCTACAATCCCTGGGATCAGCGCATGTGCCTGGTGCCGGACGGCGATTTATTCGCGGCGATCAAATCGGGCAAAGCAGCGGTGGTTACCGATGGAATCGAGACCATCGCCGAGCACGGCATCAAACTGCGCAGCGGCAGCGAACTGCCTGCCGACATCATCGTGACCGCCACCGGGTTGAACCTGGTCGCATTCGGCGAGATACGCGTCAGTGTCGACGGCCGCAATATCGATCCGGCGAAGACTCTCAACTACAAGGGGACCATGTACGGCGGCATCCCCAATCTTGCCTCCACCTTCGGCTACACCAACGCGTCCTGGACCTTGAAGGCCGAGCTGACTTGCGACTACATCTGCCGCGTCCTCAATCACATGGACAAGGGCGGCTACAAGGTATGCGTGCCGCAAAATGATGATCCCTCGGTGAGTATGGAGCCCTGGCTCAATCTCACCTCCGGCTACATTCAGCGCGCCATGGATAAATTGCCGAAACAAGGTTCGAAAACGCCGTGGAAGCTGCACCAGAATTATGTGCGCGACGTGTTGAGCCTGAAATTCGGCTCGGTGGACGATGGTGTGCTGCGCTATCTGCACCCCAACGCCGCACTGGAAGCTACTGCTTGCTGACTTTCCAGGTGCCCGCGGCCATGGATTGTCCGGGCTGGCCTTTCGCACCCAGGGACCACGTGCCCGTGGCATTCTTAGGGTCGAACGATCCGGCAATGATCACCTCGCCCTGGACATCCGGGGGATAGTCGTAGGCGCCGGTAAATTTCTCCTTGACGAAGGCTGCCTTGCTGAACTTGGCGTTGTAGTCGCCCATGTCGGTGCCGACCGCGACGCTCGCCGTGAGCTGGCCATCGCTGCCGCGCGCGAACGTCATATCGAAACGGCCGGATCCTCCCCCACCCTCCCAACTGCCCTTCCAGGTGCCGACATATTGATCTTCGTCGGCTGCCGCCGCGGCATTCAAATGCAAAGCGGCCCACATAGTCGCGAGCGCAACCAAGACGGCAACCGTAAATTTTTGTGTGCGCATACGAGATCTCTATTTGGACGATGGGTGCTCGGGGCAGAATGCCGCGACCTGCCGGTTGCGTCAAGGTCGGGCCCGCGCAATGGGCGTCTTGTAAATGGACGAGCTCGCCGCATTTGTTGACAGCGGAGCTGCCGGCCTGTGTATAGTTTCGCACCCAAAATCTGCGTGCCAACGCCATCCGAGGTAACTGCATGAGTCGCCGCGCTTCCATCCGCACCGCATTGAGCGTCATCGGCGCCCTGGTTTTTTGCGCCTCTGCATGGAGCGCCCCACCCTTATTGCTGCGCAATCCCTCGCTCAACCAGGATCGAATCGCCTTTGTGTATGCCGGCGACATTTGGACGGTCGCGCGCGGCGGCGGCGTGGCTCGACGCTTGACTTCCGTGGGAGCGGTGAGCGAGGGCCCTTATTATTCCCCCGACGGTTCGCAGATCGCGTACTCCACGAGAGAGCGCGGACTCACGGATGTATATGTCATCAATAGCGAAGGCGGCGTGCCGCGGCGCCTTACCTGGGAACCTACCGGAAATTTGGCCGTCGGCTGGACGCCGGACGGCAAGGATGTGTTGTTCGCGTCGGGTCACGCCAGCAAATCAGTCTACCCGCGGCTGTTTCGCGTGCGCGCCGATGGCGTGGGACCCGCGGATCTGCTGCCGCTGCCGAGCGCGGATTGGGGCAGTTTTTCGAGCGACGGCAATACCCTCGCTTACGTGCCGGTGCGCCAATGGCAAAGCGCCTGGAAGCATTATCGCGGCGGCCAGACCACGCCCGTGTGGTTGGTGAACATGAAGACTCTTGATCTTGAGAAAGTGCCTCGCGAGAACTCCAACGATTCGAATCCGGTGTGGGTCGGCGCGACGGTGTACTTCTTATCGGACCGCAACGGCGCGGTGTCGCTGTTCAAGTACGACACGAAAACCAAACAAGTCCAACAGGTACTCGACAATCACGGTTTGGATTTGAAGACCTTGAGTGCAGGTCCCGACGGACTGGTGTACGAACAATTCGGCTCGCTGCATCTCTATGACCTTAAGACCGGGCAGGAGCACGCCGTGCCGGTGATCATCGGCGGCGACTTGCCGCACCTCGTAGCGCATCTCGCGCCAGTACCGGCAAGGGCGGCGGAAAATATTTCCCTCTCGCCGACCGGCGTGCGCGTCGTGGCGGAAGCTCGCGGCGACATATTCACGCTGCCGGTCGAGAAAGGCGACACTCGTAATCTCACCAAGACCCCGGGGTCGGCGGAGCGCGATCCCTCCTGGTCGCCCGATGGAAAATCGATCGCGTATTTCAGCGACGCCTCCGGAGAATATCAGCTCCATATCCGCGATCAGGATGGCTTGAAGCCGCCTACCGTGATCGATTTGGGCCCAAACCCGTCCTTCTTCTACTCGCCGCATTGGTCGCCTGACTCCAAGCGCATTGCTTTCACGGACAAGCATCTGCGGATCTGGTACGTGGATGCCGCCGGCGGCACGCCGGTAAAAATCGACAGCGCTCTTCGCGGCGGATTTGGCGCGAGCAGCGAGCTGTCCTGGTCTCCCGACTCGCAATGGCTGGCCTATACGCGCGACTTGGAGAGCGAACTGCACGCCGTCTTTCTGTATTCGCTGGCGACGCACACGTCGACTCAAATCACCGATGGCATGAGCAATGCGGCGAATCCGGTCTTCGACCACAATGGAAAATACCTGTACTTCACCGCCTCGACCAACAATGGCCCGTCGGATGCCGGCATCGATCTATCCTCGATTGACCGTGCCACCAACAGCGGCGTTTATGTGGTCGTATTGGCGCGCAGCAGTGCCTCGCCGGTTCCGCCGGAGAGCGACGATGAAAACAAGAAGAAGGATGAGGATGCCAAGAAGGCCGAGAAACCGGAGGCGGACGATCAAGCCGGCAGCAAGAAAGCTGCGGACGAAAAGACCGACGAGAAGAAAAAACCGGACGCAAAGCCGAAGCCTACCGCGATCGATCTGGCCGAGATCGGAAATCGGATCCTTTCGCTGCCCATTCCGACGCGCAACTACGTCGATTTAGCCGTCGGCAAGACCGGCGTGCTGTTTCTGGCGGAGGGTCCGCCTGTGGGCCGCGCATCGTCGGATTCCGGACCGCCCATCCGCGCGCTGTGGCGCTTCACCACGGAGAAACGTCAAACCGAAGAAATGCTCAGCGGCCTTTCCGCCTTCAAGGTCTCCTTCGACGGCGAAAAACTGTTCTATGCGCGCGAAGACAAGTGGTTTCTGGCGCCGATTTCCGAGTTGAAAACAGGTGCGGCGGATTCAGCCCAGGGCAAACCGGTGAACAACGGCGGAATG
>DATMKO010000237.1:0-5680 GCA_035571175.1 Steroidobacteraceae bacterium
ACCTGTTTTTGAGTCAGTTCGAGGTGCGCAAAACTCTCGGTGAACTGCCGGTACACCGCCCCATACGCCAATCGGATATGGAACCCCACGATGTTTCGGATCTCACCGATATCCTCGTCGCCCTCCACGTGGGGCGTGGTAATGGCGATGATTTCCCCGCGTCTCGGCATCTTGGCGACCTTGATATAATTGTTATTGTAACGCAGGTGCTCTGCTAAACCGGTTCGCCGGCGTTCCCCGCACGCCGCAGAATCGACTCCTCGTCGCGCTGCGCGCGCCGAGCTAAGACCAACAACATCAGTACGATTGCCGGCGCCACCCAGTTGATGCCGAGAATCGCGGCGCCCAGATCCCCGCCGTTGGCATCGGACATCATTCCAACCAGATAGGGACCCATGCCCAAGCCAAAAATCGTCGAGGCGATGACATAAATGCTCGAGGTGATGCCGCGCATACGCGGCAGCACCTGCTCAAACATGATCGTATACAGCGGCGGCAGCCAGCCCGTGAGGACCACACTATAAAGAACGAATCTGGCATAGAAGCTGGCAACGTCGCTCGCATGGTAGACCCACATGGCGATCAACGGCGACAACCCCAGGGAAATAAGGGCTATGTACGCTCTGCCCGCGCCGGGAAATCTCCCATTGACCCGATCCGACACGGGGCCGGCGATGAGCGGACCGATCACGCCCATCGCGGCTGCCAGCAGGCCAAACTGCAGCCCGGTCTTTGTCGCCGACAGACCGAAGTGCTTCATCAGAAACGAGGGCGTGAATCCCATGACGCCGTAATTGATCATCATCTGCAGCGAACCCACGGCCATGCACAGCAGCAGCGAGGGTGAATGCGTGATCACCGCGAAGGCGGGCTTGTCCGACAATCTCAGGCTTTGCAGCAGATTCAATATCACGAACACGCCGAAGCCCACCACCGACCATTGCAGCGCATGCGGGTTTACCGACAGCGCGCCGATATGCAGCAGTGGCCGCGGTGCGAATCCGCTGGTGAGCCGCGTGAGAGCCAGCATCGCCGGGATGAGCGCCGCCAGCGCCAACACGTTCACGGCCCAGTACCACGTTCCTGCTTTGCGTGCGGCGAGCGAAAACCAGTTGCACACCGGCGTGACGGAGACCAGTACCGCCAGGCTCGCCACAAACGGATGCGGATCTGGTGGCGACTCGATCCCGTCCAACTGGCCGCGCTTGGGTTCGGGCATGCGCCACAACATGACCGCCAGCACCAGGCCGGGAAGCGCAGCGATCAGAAAAGCGAATTGCCATCCTTTCAAGCTTAAGGGTGCGCTGACGCCCATGAACAGCGTATCCCACCAATCGGCCGCCACCCCGCCCAGCACCAATGATCCGCCGAGACCCAGGGCGATCGCTGCCGCGATCACGGCCGTCGCGAAGCCGCGCCGCGACTTGGGGTATAGATCGAAGATCAGCGAGTAACCCGCGGGACCTGCCGCGCCCTCGCCGATGCCGACCCCTAAGCGCGAAACGGCCAGCAACGCAAATCCCTGGGCAGCGGCGGCAAGCCCGGTGGCCAGCGACCAGAATGCCAGCGCAATGCCGAGCAGGCGGGTGCGTATCCAGCCATCCGCCAAGCGCCCGATCGGCAGGGAGAACAATGCGTAGAACAGCGCGAATACCGTGCCGTAGAGCAGGCCCATCTCGGCGTCGCCAACGGCGAGATCCTTCTTGATGCGCGGCGCGAGGATCGCGAGGATATTGCGGTCAATCAAGCTGATCCCATTGGCCAGCGCAACCAGCGCCAGGGCATACTTCGCGGCCCGTGTGACGCGCGGCGCACTCACAGGTTGAACCACCGCTCCGCGTTCGTTTGCATCAGCTTCTTCTTTATCGCCGGCGCGATATCCAACAGATCATGCGTGCGAACTTCATCGGCAACGAACTGGTAGGGATAGTCCATCGCGTACATGACGCGGTCCTCGCCCATCACCGATTGGGTGAACTTGATCGCGGGCGCCCACGCCATCCCGCTGGTGGTAATCAGCACATTGGAGCGTAGGTACTCGAGGATGGTTTTCTTCAATGGCTTGTTTCGTTCATGACGCTTCGCGCGGACGCCCGCCTGGTGCATGTAATCGAGGCGATAAACCCAGAATGGCAGCGCCTCGCCCATATGACCGACCATGATCTGCAACTTGGGATAACGATCGAAAATGCCAATTGTGATCAGGCGCAGGAGATGCAGGCCGGTTTCCACGCCGAAGCCGAAGATCGCGCCGTCGAGGCCCGCCTCGAGCATCGGCCCGATCATCGAATCCGGGGGCGGCGACGGGTGGATGTAGAGTGGCTGGCCGGTGTCGGCCAGCGCGCGGAAAATCGGATCGAATCGCGGATGGTCGAGATACTCGCCCTGGGTATGGCTGTTGATTTGCACGCCTTTGAATCCCAACTGCCGGGCGCCGCGGATGATCTCGGCCGCCGACCATTGCGGATCCTGCGGCGCGACCGTGGTCATGCCCACATAGCGATCCGGCCTTGCGGCGATGTGCTCGGCGAGAAAATCGTTGGCGCGTTGCGCGATCTGCTTGGCCTCCTTGAGATCCAGGATGGCCTGCGCACCGGGTGCGGTCAGTGCGAGAATCGCCTTGTCGATACCGGTCTCGTCCATGTGCCGAATGCGCTGCTCGCCAAGGTCAAGAAGTCGCTCGATTATCCGGGTCGCACGTTCGGAAGGACTCGTTGCGTAGAAACCCCACAACGAAACCAACCCCAAGTCCGCCGTGCCGTTCTTCACCATCCTCATATACAGATCGATCTGCTCGCGCGTAGCAAAGGCTTCTTCGGTGGCGATCCGCAAGTAGCCGCGATCACCGCCGGTCTTCAGTACGTGAGTCATTGCTATCCTTGATGAACGGTCTTCAGAACCATACAGGCCATGACGCCCTCGGGCCCATCCTCGTGCCCATGGCCGGACCATTTCACGCCGCCGAACGGCGCGTCAGGGCCGCCGAGCATCGTGGTGTTGATGCAGAACATTCCGGTCTCCACTTCGCGCGCGAGGCGCTTTTGACGCTTCGCATCGTTGGTCCAGCTGTAGGCGGAAAGGCCGTAGGGAAGGCGATTGGCCTCGGCAATCATATCCTCTTCCCGGCGGTACGGATTTAGCAGGGCAACCGGTCCAAACGGCTCTTCGTTCATGATGGCGGTATCAATCGGGACTTCCGACAGCACCGATGGCGCGTAGAAGAATCCTTGATGGCCGATGCGCTTACCGCCGCAGTGAAGCTGCGCCCCGGCGGCCACCGCAGAGCCGATCAGTCGATCCATCGCATCCGGGCGGCGCGCGTTGGCCATCGGTCCCATCTGCACGCCCTCCTCGAGTCCGTTTCCCACACGCAAGCTTGCGGCGCGCTCGACGAAGCCGTCGCGAAAACGGCTGAACACGCCTTCGTGAACAATGAAGCGCGTGGGTGAGACGCACACCTGCCCTGCGTTGCGGAACTTCGATGCGACCATGGTATTGAGCACCTGATCGACATCGACGTCATCGAACACCAGCACGGCGCCGTGCCCCCCGAGTTCCATCGTGGTGCGCTTGCAATCGTCCGCCGCCAGCTTCAGCAGGTGTTTGCCGACCGCGGTTGAGCCGGTGAAGCTTAAGCAGCGGATGATGGGCGACGCGAGCAAGTGCCGGGATACTTCGTCGGGAACGCCAAATACCGCCTGTCCGACTTCCTTCGGCAATCCGGCATCCAGCAGACACTGCAGCACCGCGAGCGCCGATGCCGGTGCCTCCTCGGCCGACTTCAAGATCACCGAGCAGCCCGCAGCAATCGGTGCGCCGAGCTTGCGCCCGGGATTGCCGATCGGAAAGTTCCACGGCGCAAACGCCGCGACCGGGCCGACGGGTTCGTAGGTCACGTCCGACTGCATCCCCGCCGGACGCACCAGCTGCCGTCCGTAGAGCCGCTGGCACTCGCCGGCGTAAAAATTGAACAGCCCAACATTCATCATCACTTCGACGCGGGTTTCTACGAGCGTCTTGCCTTCCTCGAGGGTGGCGATGCGGGCAATGTCCTCCAACCGTTCCTGCATCAGCCGTGCAGCGCCCGACAATACGGCGGCGCGCTGCTGCGCCGGCGCCACGCGCCAGAGTCGAAAGCCCCGCTGCGCCGTCTGCAGCGCCCGGTCGAGATCCGAAGCATCAGCCAGCGGCAGCGCACCGAGCGTCGCGCCGGTGGCGGGGTTCACCACCGTGTGCGTGCGGCGATGGCCGACGGGGATTTTCTCCCCGTCGATGATCATATGCAGTTGTGGATAGGTCATGGCGCTGCCTCGCGTTCGAGCCGTTCCACCTCCCGGCCATAGGGTTTGATGCCGCGCGAAATTGCAAACGCAGCGAGTGGCATGAGTATCGATGCCGTCAATACAATGCTTTTCCACAAGTCCGCATCGGAGCCGAACACCCGCTGGGTAACGCTGCCGATCAATTGGCCGCCAAGCGCCCCAAATACGATGAACATGAACAGGTAGATGGCGGTGACCTGGCCGCGCATTGCATTCGGTGTAATGCGCTGAATCGCGGCGTTTTGCGGCACCGCCGATGCCAGCCCACACATTCCCGACACGCTCAAACAGAGCAGCGACAGCACTCCGTTGGGCATCAGCGGGGCGATGATCGAGAACGGCGCCGCGATCGCAAACAGAATCGTCGATGCCCGCACATTGGCGTCCTTGTAGCGTTTGGAGAGCCACTCGACAAACAGCGTGCCGAACGCAGCCCCGAGCAGCGATGAGACGAGAAACATAAGACCCATCCAGCGGCCGATCTTGGCTTCGTTCCATCCGTAGGTCCTGATCATGAATGGCGCGCGCCAGGCCTGCGCGCCAAGTGACTCGGTCGCGCTGAAGGCAAGGCCGATGAAAAGCGGCGCGTAGATCGCCCGGCGCGCCATGATCTCGCGCAGTACGGCGAACACCGGCAACCGCTCGCGGTACGCGGCGGCGCCCCGCCGCTTGGGCTCCTGCGCCAGCAGCAGCAGGCCGGCAATCACCACTCCGGGCGCGCCGACCATCATCAAAATCCATTGCCAGCCATGGATCGTCAGACCGTGCCAGTGGCTCACAGGCCAGGTGACAGCCGCGGTGATGAGCAAACCACCCAAAAAAATGCCGAGCGCATTGCCGCCGATGAAACCCAGCTGTAGAAAACCGATCGCGCGCGGCAGCTTGGCCGGCGGGAACAGGTCGGCAAGCATGGAGTATGCTCCCGGCGCATGCGCCGAGCCTCCCGCCCCCACCAGCATTCGGCTCGAAAAGATCTGGCCAAAGCTCTGCGCCAGGCCGCCCAGTGCCGTGATGCCGCCGATCGCGGCGATGCCGCAGGCGAGCACGATCTTGCGGGAGTACATGTCCACCAGCCGTGCCATCGGGATGCCGATGAGCACGTAAAATATGACGTTGGCCGGCCCGATCAAGAAACCCAGCTGTTCATCGCTCAGATGGAAATCGACCTTGATGCGCTGTGCCATCATGGTGAACACCGAGGCATCGAAAAAATTCAGCATCGTGGCGAGAATTATCACGAATAGCGCGTAATAGGCGGCGCGTCGCGAGGGCCAAGGCTGCGCGCCCGCACTCGCATCCGACGCCGCGGGCGCCACTGCGACCGCCGGAACCTCCCCCGTCATCATGCTTCTCCTCGT
>DATMKO010000238.1:0-3217 GCA_035571175.1 Steroidobacteraceae bacterium
ATGCGCCGCGGCGGCCAGCCGTTCAAATTCTGCAATCTCGGCCGGACCCCACTCGCGGGGTAGGCGGTTAAGCGCGGCATTGATGGTGCGCCCCAAGCCCTGCCGCGCGCGATCATAGGCGCCGATGATGGCGCCCATCTCCGGGTCAAGATACTTGCCGAGCAAAAGTCGCGCCATTTCGCGAAAGTTCAAGCCCAGATCCTCGATTCGCGAGCCGTCGGGCACCGCAAAGTCGGCGGTGATGCGCACCAGAAGTTCGTGAAGCGCCAGCCTTTGCGGGCGGAACACCGCCAATTCGCTCAAGCCGAAACCGGTAAGCCCGCGCAGCTCGGTGGCTGCGGCGAGGCTGTTGAACACGTTCTCCGCGCGATAGATCGTGGCCAGGTGACGCAATTCTTTCGGCACGGATGAGCCGATGCCGGGATTCCACGGTCCGAAAGCATCATCGGTTCGCGTCGTGTCTGCGTTTGGCGAGGCCATTGCAGTCAACCGCTGTTGCGCAACGCAGTTGCGATCGCATTTATCGAGAGCTGTATTCCCTCGCGTACGCGCGCATCGCTTTCGCCTGCCCGGTGGCGTCTGAGCAGTTCCACCTGCAGTAGATTCAATGGTTCGATATAGGGCAAGCGCAGTCGAATGGAAGCATCCAAAGCGGGATGCTTTTCCAGCAGCCGCCCCTGGCCGGTCACGGCAAGCAGACATTCCTGGGTCGCCAGCCACATATCGCGAATGCGGCCGAACAGCGCTGCGCCGGGCGACTGATCCTGCACCAGGGTCAGGTAATGCGCGGCGATACCCATGTCCGACTTGGACAACACCATCTCCAAATTGTCGACGGTGGCGCGAAAGAACGGCCACGCCTCGAGCATCTCGCGCAGCAGCCCCGTATCCGACGCGCGCAGCGCCTGTCCCACGCCGTACCATCCGGGCAGCATCACTCGCGCCTGCGCCCAGCTGAACACCCAGGGAATTGCGCGCAAATCCTCGATTCGCTCGGAATTGGAGCGCGAAGCGGGCCGCGATCCGATCTTCAGTTCCGAGATTTCCAGCGACGGCGTCATCTGTCTGAAAAACGTCGCAAATCCCGGCGTCTCGTACACCAGCGAGCGATACGCACGGAAAGCCTCGCGCGACAAACTGTCCATGGCCGCCGCAAAGCGCCGCGCGCTCATCCCGGACAGCGATGCATTTTCGAGCGATGCCAGCAGCGTAGCCGCGGTAATCGATTCCAAGTTCGCGGCCGCGCTTTCGCAGGTACCGTACTTGGCGGCGATGATTTCACCCTGCTCGGTGATGCGGATGCGCCCGCGCACGGTGCCATGCGGCTGCGCGCGAATGGCCGCAAACGATGATCCGCCGCCGCGGCCCACGGCGCCGCCGCGGCCGTGAAATATCTGCATGGGCGTTGCGGATTTCTCGAACACGGCAGCGAGCCCGCGGGTTGCCTGGTGCAGGCTCCAAACGGAGGTGAGGTAACCGCCGTCCTTGTTGGAATCCGAATAGCCCACCATGACTTCCTGAAACCCGAGGACGCGGGTGATCGCGGCGGTTTCGGGCAATTCCAGCCACGCTTGCATCACCTGCGGCGATCTCTCCAGATCCGCGATGGTTTCGAACAGCGGCACGGCCATGATTGCGGCGCGCGCCGTCCCGTGGCCGCGGTACAGGCCTGCTTCCTTGAGCAGAATGTTGACCTCCAATAAATCCGACACGCTCTCGCACTTGGAAACGATGTAGGTACTGACGCACGAAGATCCATAGCGCTGGTGGGCGGCGGCGGCCGCGCGCACGATCGCCAATTCCGACAACGTTTCCGCCGAATAGCCGGCGAAGGGACTCGCCAGCAACCGCTCAGACTGAAGTTCGCCCCGCAATAAAGCGATGCGCGCGGGCTCGGTTAGCGCCCGGTAGTCGGTTGCGACCCCCGCCACCGTCAGCAGTTCCGCAACCACGCGCTCATGCACGTCGGAGTTTTGCCGAAGGTCCAGCGCTGCCAGGTGAAATCCAAAGGTTTCGACGGCGCGAATGAGCCGGGCCAAAGCGCCGCCGCTGCCGCCCCCCAACCTGCTCTCGGATTTGAGCGACTGCTGCAGCAATTCAAGATCCGAGCGCAGGCTCATGGCATCCGGGTACGCTTGCGCGCGCAACGTCGCCGGCCTTGGCGGCGCTCGACCGGTGAAATCTTGGTAGGTAGCGGCAAGCCGCGCGTACATGCCGGTGATCGCGCGCCGATACGGTTCATCGGCGCGAGCGGGATTCATATCCCCGCTCGTGTCCGCCAACTCTTTGACCGGACCCGACACAGCCACCAGCTCGGTCGACAGCGACAGATCCGCGCCCAGCGCATTCAACTGCTCCAAGTAGTCGGCCAGCAGTGCCTGACTGGCGCGGCCCAGCGCCAGGCGCAGGGAGTCCGCGGTGACATGTGGATTGCCATCGCGATCGCCGCCGATCCAACTGCCAAGCCGTAGGAAACTCGGCGGCCGCTGGCCGAGCAGGCGCTCCCAACGCGCATACAACACCGGCATGACCGGCAAGAATATGTCTCTTAAGTAGGCAAGCGCGGTGTCGACTTCGTCGGCGACATACAGGCGTTCATGCCGCAGCGCCCGAGTCTGCCATAGCAACGCGATTTGAGCCGCGATCGCCTCCTCGATGACTTCCCCGGTCGCCGTTTCCACAAGCCCGGCGTCGCGCTGACGCATCAACGCCGCGATCCGATTGCGATGATCCAGCATGCTCTTGCGCATCACCTCGGTGGGATGAGCCGTCAGGACCGGAGTGATTTGGGCGCCGGCCAACAGCGCGGCGGCCTGCGCAGGCGTTACACCTTGTGCCCCCAAGAAGCCCAAGGCCGAAGCCAGCGTGCTGTCCTTCTCCGCTATCGAGCCCTGCCGGTCCTCGGCGAGATTCGCCAGCATGGAAAACAACATGAAGCTGCGCACAAAGGCGACGGTCTCATCGAGCGACAACGTCTGCCAACCCGCCTCCAGCCCGCGCGGGTTGGCGATGCCGCGGTAGCGATCCACGGAGGCGGCTCGTATCGCCTCGATTCGATCCAACAGCGCATCGCCGCCGTGGGTGCGGATCACTTCGCCCAGCAGCCGTCCAAGGAATCGGACATCCGCGTTTTGGGTGATCGCCGGCGGCTGTCGTGACATAGGGGGACCATACCGCAGTAGGCCCTGCGCCGGTAGCTGGAATCCGGCGAGTGCCT
>DATMKO010000239.1:0-3597 GCA_035571175.1 Steroidobacteraceae bacterium
CTCGAGGGCGGCGATAGCCTGATTCCCCTGCTCGACGAGTTGGTGCAGCAGGCCGGCAGGGACGGCGTCGAGGAGACCATCATCGGCATGGCGCATCGCGGCCGGCTCAATGTGCTGGTAAACCTGCTGGGCAAGGCGCCGAAGGATCTGTTCAGCGAATTCGAGGGCCAATACGATCTCGCCAAATTGCGCGGCTCAGGTGATGTCAAATATCACAAAGGGTATTCCGCCGACTTGAAGACCGCCTCGGGCAATGTGCATGTGGCATTGGCATTCAATCCTTCGCATCTGGAAGTCGTGAACGCCGTGGTCGAAGGATCGGCGCGCGCGCGCCAAGAGCGGCGCGGCGACGCGCTCGGCGACAAGGTTTTGCCGGTGCAAATTCACGGCGACGCGGCATTTGCCGGGCAAGGCGTGATCATGGAGACCTTGCAGTTGTCGCAGGCGCGCGGCTTTTATACCGGCGGCACGGTGCACGTCATCATCAACAATCAGGTCGGCTTCACCACCAGCGACCCGCACGATGCGCGCTCCACTCTGTACTGCTCCGATGTCGCCAAGATGATCGAAGCGCCCATTCTGCATGTGAATGCCGACGATCCGGAGGCGGTTTGCTTCGTCGCCCGCTTCGCGCTCGAGTATCGGATGAAATTCCACAAGGACGTGGTGATCGATTTGATGTGCTATCGCAAACACGGGCACAACGAAGCGGACGAGCCGGCGGCAACGCAACCGCTCATGTATCAGATCATCCGCAAGAAGCCTACCGTGCGGCAACTGTACGCGGACAAGCTGAGCAACGACGGAGTGATGAGCGCCGCGGAAGCTGCGGCGCTGATGGAGCAGTACCGCACCGGCTTGGACCAGGGCAAGCCGCAGGCGCGGGCGGCGCTCGGACTCATCGGCAACCGCTATACCGTGGATTGGAAGGAGTATTTGGAAGCGGACTGGGAGCCGGTGAAGACCGGCGTCGACATGGCGCGCCTAAGGATCTTGGGCAAGGCGATTACCAGCTATCCCACGGATTGGAATCTGCATCCGCGGGTGCTCGCCATCATGCAGGCGCGCGAGAAAATGGTGAATGGCGATGTGGCGCTCGACTGGGGATGCGCTGAGAATCTCGCGTACGCCAGCCTGATTCAGGAAGGTTATCCGATTCGTCTGACCGGCCAGGACAGCGGACGCGGTACATTCTTCCATCGTCACGCCGTATTGCACGACCAACTCACCGGACGCAGCTACATTCCCTTACAGCATTTGGCGAGTAATCAGCCGACGTTTTCGGTCATCGACTCAGTGCTGTCCGAAGAGGCGGTGATGGGCTTCGAGTACGGTTTCTCCACCACCGAGCCTCACTGCTTGACCATTTGGGAGGGACAGTTTGGCGACTTCTGCAACGGTGCGCAGGTCATCATCGACCAGTTCATCAGTTCCGGTGAGGCAAAGTGGGGCCGCTTGTCCGGCATCACTCTGTTCCTGCCGCATGGCTACGAGGGACAAGGGCCGGAACACTCGTCGGCGCGCCTGGAGCGGTTTTTGCAATTGTGCGCCGAGTACAACATGCAGGTGTGCGTGCCCTCGACGCCGGCGCAGATGTTTCACATGTTGCGCCGGCAGATGCTGCGCGCGCTGCGCAAACCCCTGATCATCATGACGCCAAAGAGCTTGTTGCGCCATCCGCTGTCGGTGTCGCGGCTCGAAGAACTCACGGGCAGTGGATTTCAAACAGTGATCGACGAGATCGATGACCTCAAACCGAGCGCCGTGACCCGCATAGTGTTCTGCAGCGGCAAGGTGTATTTCGATTTGCTGAAATCGCGGCGTGAAGCCAAGACGGATTCGGTCGCCATCGTACGAATCGAACAGCTGTATCCGTTTCCCTCCGAGGAGTACGAGGCGGTACTGCGCAAGTACCCGAACGCGCGGGAAATCGTCTGGTGTCAGGAAGAGCCGCAAAATCAGGGAGCCTGGTATCAAATACGGCATCGCTTGCAGGCTAAGCTTTCGGCCAAGGATGAGCTGCTGTATGCCGGCCGCGCCGGCGCAGCGGCGCCCGCCACGGGGATCGCCGCGCTGCACGAGCAACAGCAGAAGAATTTGGTGACCGCGGCGCTGCAAGGCGTGCCGCCGGAAGATACTTCCCGACAAACCATTCGCGTGCCGGCCGCTCAAACTAGGACGGGTTCATGACAATTGAAGTTCGCGTGCCTCAGCTGCCGGAGTCGGTGGCGGACGCTACGTTGGTGGCGTGGCACAAGAAGCCCGGCGACAGCGTCGTGCGAGACGAAAATCTGGTCGACCTGGAGACCGACAAGGTGGTGCTCGAGGTCCCTGCGCCGGCGGCGGGTGTGCTCAAGGAAATCAAGCTTACGGACGGCACCACGGTGACCAGTGGCCAGCTCCTGGCCGTCATCGAGGAAGGCGCCGCGGCAGCTCCCGGCGCCGCAAAATCCGCGGCGAAGGACGCCGCCGCAGCTGAGGCAGTTGCCGGAAAGCTGAGCCCGGCCGCGAAGCGCGTTGCCGAAGAGAACAAGGTGGATCCGAAGGCGGTGGCCGGTTCAGGCCGCGATGGACGCGTTTCCAAATCGGATGTGGTGAATTATTTGCAGGCGAAGGACGCCGCCCCAACGCGGGCGCCGAGTCCCGCGGCAGCGCCGAGTCCCGGGCCAGCAGCAGTCCCCGCCAAGGCGCCGGCGCAATTTGTACCCGCGCCCAGCGCGCGCGGCTCGCGCACTGAACAGCATGTGCCGATGACGCGGCTGCGCGCCCGGATCGCCGAGCGCATGGTACAGGCGCAAGCCACCCAGGCGCTGCTGACGTCGTTCAACGAAGTCGATCTGAAAGCCGTCAACGAATTGCGTGCGCGCTACAAGGACCCGTTCGAAAAGCAATACGGGGTGAAACTGGGCTTCATGTCCTTCTTCACCAAGGCCTGTGTCGAGGCGCTGAGGAAATTTCCGTCGGTCAACGCCTCGGTGGACGGCAACGACATCGTTTATCACGAGTACTTCGATGTCGGCGTCGCCGTCTCGACCGACCGCGGACTGATTGTTCCGGTACTGCGCGACGCGGATCTGATGAGTTTTGCCGACATCGAGAAATCCATCGCCAATTTCGCCGGGCGCGCTCGCGCCGGGACCATCACCATCGAAGAGCTCACCGGCGGCACCTTCACCATCACCAACGGCGGAGTATTCGGCTCACTGCTGTCGACGCCCATCGTCAATTCTCCGCAGAGCGCCATTCTCGGCATGCACAAGGTTCAGGATAGGCCTGTGGTCAGCGACGGCCAGGTGGTGGTGCGGCCGATGATGTATATCGCCTTGACCTACGACCACCGCATCATCGACGGCCGTGAAGCCGTGCAGTTCCTGGTGACGGTGAAGCAATGTCTCGAGGATCCTGCGCGCATGGTGTTAAGCATATGAGCGATGCATACGACGTGATCGTCATCGGCGCAGGTCCGGCCGGATATCCCGCGGCAATTCGCGCCGGGCAGAACAAGCTCAAAATAGCCTGTGTGGACGAGTGGCAGAACACCGACGGCAGCTATGCGTTCGGCGGCACCTGCCTGAATGCGGGATGCATTCCTTCCAA
>DATMKO010000240.1:0-12375 GCA_035571175.1 Steroidobacteraceae bacterium
GTTTCCCGAAGGGGTGGCGGCTGCCGAAGTCCTCAAGGTAGGGGCCAACCCGGGTGCGGGCGCGAAAGTCTTGGGCGTAGCCAGCGTTGTTGCCGGACTCTTCAAGCTCGTGACATCCGGCTTTGGCTTGCTGCCCGAGACCTTCGTGGCCAAGACCTTTGTCGGCGAGCGCGGCATTGCGTTTTTCAGCTTTTCCTTCTCGCCGGTGCTGCTCGGCGTGGGTTACATCGTGGGATTGAATGTCGCGGTCTTGATCGCGGCCGGCGGCCTGTTCTCCTGGTGGGTGGCAATCCCGGTATACAACAGTTTCTTCTTCAATCAGGATCCCGTGCTGCTCCACAAGCTCGCAGGGCTCGATCCTGAGGACGCCGCCTTCGCCATCTGGCGGGCTCAAGTCCGCTACATCGGCGTCGGCTGCATGCTGACCGGCGCATTCTGGGCCCTATGGTCCCTGCGCAAATCCTTGTTAAAAGCCGTTCGCAGCGGCCTCAAGGCAAGCGCCAGAGGGGCCGCCAATAACCTGCATACCGAGCGCGACCTGCCCATGGGTGCAGTGCTGCTGGGCATCGCGCTGTTTGTCATACCACTGTTTGTTCTGTACTACCTGGTCGTCGGCAGTCTCGGCGTGGCGCTGGCGATGGCCGTGATCATGATCATCGCGGGCTTTTTGTTCTCCTCGGTGAGCGGCTACATGGCAGGCTTGGTCGGTTCATCCAACAATCCCGTGTCCGGCATCACGATTTGCACCATTTTGTTTGCCTCGCTGGTGCTCATGCTGATGGTCGGCGGCAAATCCGCGATCGGCGCAGTTGCCGTGGTGTTCATCGGTGCGGTGGTGTGCAACGCCGCGGCCGTCGCCGGCGATAATCTGCAGGATCTTAAGTGCGGGCAGCTGATCGGCGCCACGCCTTGGCGACAACAAGTCATGCTGGGCGTCGGCGTGCTGGCGAGCGCTGCCGTGATGGCGCCGGTGATGAATGTATTGTTGTTTGCCTATGGCATCGGCGAACCGGCCCACGCCGGGGTCAAGGCATTGCCGGCGCCGCAGGCCAACCTGGTCAAATCGGTGGCCGAGGGCATGTTCGGCGGCACATTGCCCTTTGCCATGATTGGCCTCGGCGCAGGCATCGGCGTGCTGATCATCCTGCTGGATTTGTACCTGAAGCACCGCGGATCGCGCTGGAGCGCACCGGTACTGGCGGTGGCCGTGGGCATTTATCTGCCGCTGGATGTTTCCACCCCGGTATTGGCCGGCGGCATCGTCGCGGAGTTGGTGGCCCGTTTTCATCGCAAGCGGCATGAGTCGGACGATCATGAAAAGCTCGCACAGAACGGCATGCTGTTTTCGGCAGGTCTGATTACGGGCGAGGCATTGATCGGTATTTTCATCGCCATATGCATCTGGGTCAGCAAGAAGCCGGAGGTCCTGGCTCTGGGTGTTACCTTGCCGGCCGCACAATGGATCGCGGCGGTACTGTTGTTGGGAGTTTGCTATTGGATTTTCCGCGCCGGGACACCGCGCCGCGCCGCTTAAGTTTGCAGAACTCTCGTCACTCCACCAAGCTCGTTCTCTGCCTCGCCACCGTGTACCTGGTGTGGGGCTCCGCCTTCGTCTTCACCAAGATAGCGGTTACCAATCTGCCGCCGGCGCTGTTCGCCGGCGTCCGCTTCACCACCGCCGGAATTCTGCTCACCCTGATCGCCTGCCTCTACGGCGGCGACAAGCTGCCAGGCCGCACGATCGAGTGGCGCCACGTCATCATTGCGGGATTCTTCATGGTCTTCGTCAGCAACGGCTTGAATACCTGGGCCATGCAGTACATGCCGAGCAATCAATCGGCCTTGCTCAACGGAACTTCGGCATTCTGGATTGCCGGCCTCGGTGTGTTTGGTCGGCGCGGCCACCCCCTCACGCGCTCGGCGGTTTTGGGATTGGTGATCGGATTCATCGGCGCGGTGTTGATACTGTTGCCGAAAGGACCCTTGAGCTCAAAGGGGCTGCTGCCGCAAATGGCGGTGCTCGCGGCCTGTGCCTCCTGGTCCTTGGGAACGCTTTACTTTCGCAGCATTGATACGCGATTGGGCTCGATGCTGTTCATGGCGCTGCAAATGTTGATGGGCGGATTGATGCTGCTCGGCGTGGCCGCGGCGCACGGCGAATCGATGCACTGGCCGCCGAGCGCACCGGGGCTTATCGCCATGGGTTACCTGACTTTTTTCAGTTCCTGTCTCGCGTACACCGCCTATGGCTGGTTGAGCTTGAATGCCAAGCCCGCGGTGATTTCCACGTACAGCTATGTGAATCCGGCGATCGCCGCATTCTTGGGCTGGGTATTCCTGCACGAGAATCTTTCCGGAGTGCAGCAGGTCGGCATGGTGGTGATCATCGTCGGCGTGTGCATTTTGACGCTGCCGGGCGGCAGCCTCACGGATCCCAAGACCCTGGCGGAGCCGAAGACCCAGTAACAGCCATAAAAAATTGGCGAGAGCTCGCGGCCGGTCAACCGCGCCGGCGAATCACCTCGACCCGGCCCTTGCCGCCCACGAACCATGAGCCGACGGTGCTGACCAGGCTCACCAGTATGGCGGTCCAAAACGCGGGGCCGAAGCCCGCGACATGCATGCCCGGCAGCATCCACGCCACCAGCGCCACCATGCCGGCGTTGATGACCAGCAGAAACAAGCCGAGAGTAACTATGGTCATCGGCAGGGTGAGCAATATGGCGATCGGCCGGACGATGGAATTCACCACACCGAGCAATATGCCGGCAAGAATCAAGGTGGACGGTGAGTCGATGTAAACGCCCCGAACCCACGCTGTGGCCAGCCACAGTCCAAGCGCCACCAGCGCTGCACGCATGAGAAACCCGAGCATAGGCCTCCTTGTACTTCCGCTTGCGTGCGGAGCATAGCAAGGAATGCCTTGGCTTCAATAATCGAGCCCGGGCAGGGGCGGATCCTTGGGTAGGATTTGAACCGGCTTCTTCGGTTGTGGCGGACTTTCCAGCGTCACTTTGATGCGCGCCAGGAAGCGCTCCCAGCCCATACGAATTTTCACATAGCTCTGGTCCCATTCAGGTGCATCGGGAATTCCGGATCCGAGCAGTCGCAGCGACGTCTTGCCTTCGCCGTGCCGCACATCCAGGATGAAATCGTCGACTGCGGCGCTATCGCTGGGCGGCGAATCGCGTCCGTTCAAATAAATGAGTCGCAAGCGCCGGTTGGGTTCGAAAACATCGATGTGAGCTTCTCGTGCACCCGCATCGAGCTTGCCGATGCGATACATGCCGCCCTTGCGCGGATCGATCTCGGACTCCTGCCCAGACCATACGCGTATCAAGCGGGGTTCGATCAAGGCGCGCCAGACCCGGGCGGCCGGTACTTCGACCTCAACCAGGTGGGCATAGCCACGGGTGCCATTTCTAGTGGATTTTCGGGGTAAGCTCATTGCGGACTTCGGCCCTCAAAGGTGGCATTGATACCGATAGCTTGACGGAAAGCTGCCTGCGGCGGAGTGCTAGAATCCAACAACAACAGGGGAAGATCCATGGCATATGTCGATATCGTGACTGCGCTCGCAGTTCTACAATTCATCGTGTTCGGTTTCAGAGTCGGGGGCGCGCGCGGACGCTACGGGGTAAAGGCGCCGGCCATGACCGGAAACGAGATTTTCGAGCGCCATTCCCGGGTTCAAATGAATACTTTGGAGCAGTTGATTGCTTTCTTGCCTGGAATCTACATGTTCAGCCACTACTTCAGCCCGAAGGTCGCGGCGGCGCTGGGGGTGGTGTACTTGATAGGCCGGGAACTGTATGCGTTTACTTATGTGAAGGACCCGGCCAATCGCAGCGTCGGTTTTGGTATGACCTTCCTGCCGGTCGTGATCCTGGTCCTAGGCGGTCTGATTGGCGCGGTGCGCGCACTGTTTTTCACATAAGACGTTTGTAGACAAACATAGCTGGGGTGGCCTTGAGGGCCTGAGATGCTGGCAGCTCGAACGAGCACACCAGCAAACCCATTGAACCTGATCCGGTTAGTACCGGCGGAGGGAGCATGGGTTTCAAGAATTCTGCCGTTGATTTGCTGCTTGCCGCCCTGGCGCTGACCGCTGCGTCCCCGCCCTTGATGGCCGCCGACAACAGCAGCGACCAGCTCGTCGAGATCGTGGTCACCGCCACCCTTCGCTCAATCCCGCTGCAGGAGATGCCGGGCAGCGTTAGCGTATTGAGCGGCGCGACATTACACGATGCGGGTCAAGAACATTTCGAGGATGTATTGCCGCTGGTGCCGAATCTGAATTGGGCGGGAGATACCTCGCGTCCCAGGTACTTTCAGATCCGCGGTATCGGCGAGTTGCAGCAGTACCAAGGTGCGCCCAACCCGTCGGTGGCATTTCTCATCGATGATATCGATTTCAGCGGCTTAGGCTCCGCGGCAACCCTGTTCGACGTCGATCGCATCGAAGTGCTGCACGGACCGCAGGGAACTGCCTATGGCGCCAACGCGCTCGCCGGGCTCATCTATGTAAAGAGTGCCGAGCCGTCCGACACGTTCGGCGGCCGCGCGGAGTTCGATGTCGGCGACTACAACGAGCGCTCCTACGGCGCGGTACTGACCGGTCCGGTAAGCAGTTTGGATTCCGCATTCAGGCTCGCCGTGCAGCGCTATACCAGCGACGGCTTCTACCGCAACGCCTATCTTGGACGCAGCAACACCGATGAACGCGATGAGCTCACGGTGCGCGGGAAATGGCGCTATCAACCGAACGATCAATGGCGCGTCGATCTGACGCTGCTGCGCGCGCAGATCGACAACGGCTACGATGCCTGGGCCATCGATAACAGCCGCACCACGCAATCGGACCACCCGGGCGTGGATGGACAATATTCCACCGGCCTGTCGGCGCGCTCCACCTACTCAGGCTTCGCGGCCGCGACCCTGACCACCATAGCGACCTATGCGGACACCACGGTCAACTATGGCTTCGACGGCGACTGGGGCAACCCTGTGCTTTGGGCGCCGTACACCTATGACTTTACCGAGTATCAGGACCGCCATCGCTCGACGCGCAGTTTGGAAATTCGACTGGGCGATGCGGCGAGCGCGACCGCTCCCGGCAGCGCGAGCGGCCTTTCCTGGCTGTTCGGCGTCTATGCCTTCGAGCTGCGCGAGTCGTTGACCGACACCAGCGCCGGGCTGTATCTCGATCCCTTCGATGCGACGCAGAACTCGGACACGCTGACCGTGATATCGAGCGCCTATACCTCGCGCAACGGTGCGCTGTACGCGCAATTCGACGGCGACTTGAGCAGCAAGGCGCGCTGGTCGGTAGGCCTTCGGGGTGAACGGCACACCAGCAGCTACATCGATACCACCACCAACCTTGATGCCCCGACGACCGCCAACAACTTCAATCCGGCGGAAAATCTCTGGGGTGGCCATGTTTCGGTGGACGCGCAGGTCGCGGAGGGCCAGCACCTGTATGCGCTCATCGCCCGCGGCTACAAGGCCGGCGGCTTCAACTTGAGTCCGGGACTGCCTGCCAATCAGCTGCTGTTCTCCCCTGAGTCCGATTTGAACCTGGAGCTGGGCCATAAAGCACAGATCGACGACGGCCGGCTGCGCATCGACACGTCGCTGTTTTACATGATCCGCCACAACGAGCAACTGCTCACCGGCGAGCAGCTGGATCCGAGCAATCCCAACACCTTCATTTTCTATACGGGCAACGCACTATCCGGCTACAACTACGGATTGGAAAGCACGCTCGAATGGGCTGCCGCGCGCACGTTGGAATTCGGCGCCTCACTCGGCCTGCTGCAAACCCAATATCATGGCTTCGTGCAGAACGGCGTGGAGTTTCCCGATCGGGCGCTGCCGCACGCCCCGCCCTGGCAAGCGGCGGTCAACGCGACCTGGCGTGATCCGCGCGGTCCCTACGCCCGGTTCGACTTCACCGGCCTGGGCGGGTTTTTCTACGACTTGCCGCCGAATTGGACGCGTTCCAGCGCCTATGGATTGGTGAACGCAAAACTAGGCTGGGACACCGAGCGCTGGGAGCTGTACCTGTGGGGCCGCAATCTGCTGGACAAGAACTACACGGTGCGCGGATTTTATTTCGGCGACGAACCCCCGGACTTTCCCAACAAGCTGTACACGCAATTGGGCGAGCCGCGCAACTGGGGCGTGCATTTCACGATCCGCTATTGACCGCTTGAGGGCCTCAAGGCGCTTTTGGCGCCATTGCCGGCGCGTCGTCCGCCAGCAGATACGAGTCGAGCACCTTGCGCGCAATCGGCGCGGCCGCCGTCGCACCGAAGCCGCCGTTTTCCACCAAAACCGAGACGGCTATCTTGGGGTCATCGACCGGCGCAAACGCAATGAACCAGGCGTGATCGCGATTGCGTTCCGCGACATCCTTGGCGTGATACTTCTCGTTTTGCTTGATGGCAATCACCTGCGCGGTTCCGGTCTTGCCCGCGATCTTGTACTTCGAGCCGACTCCCACGGCGTAAGCGGTGCCGCCCGGTCCGTACACGGCTCCCAACATGCCGTCATAGACGACGTTCCACTGTTCTTCCGAGGCGATATCGATCGGCGGCATCATTTGCGGAGCACGTGCAATGATGGTGGTCGAGCCCGCAGGGCGCATGGCCGTCACCAGCCGCGGCGCCGCGATGATCTTGCCGCGTTCCGCAATCTCGGCGGCGAAGTGCGCCTGCTGCAGCGGCGTTACGGTAATCGGACCCTGGCCGATGCCCATGCTGACGGTCTCGCCGGGAAACCACACCTGGTCGGCGGCTTTCTTGAATGCGCGCTTTTTCCAGTCCGGAGACGCATACAGACCGGGCTTTTCGCCGGGAATATCGATGCCCGTCAGCACGCCGTAGCCAAAAGTCGTCATGAACGGCGCCATGCGCTCGATGCCCATTTTTTCAGCGGCGCGGAAAAAATACACGTCGCAGGAAACGGAAATGGCTCTGCGCATGTCCAGGGTGCCATGCTTCTTGTCGTCCCGATATTCGTGCGCGCTGCCGCGCAGGGTGAAAACGCCGGGGCAGTATTCCTCTTGCAGGGGCGAAATGATGTTGTATTTCTGTGCGGCCAACGCATACAGGGGCTTGACGGTTGAACCGGGCGGGTAGGCGCCCCGCAACGCGCGGTTCAATAACGGCACATCGATATTGTTGGCCAACGCACCATATTGCGCGACGGAAAGGCCGCGGACGAAATCGTTGGGATCGAAGCCCGGCGTGCTGGCAAGCGCAATGACATCGCCGGTGCGCGGATCGAGCGCAACCACCGCCCCGCGCTTGCCGATCAGCGCCTCTTCGGCGACTTTTTGCACGCGCACATCCATCCCCAGGATCAAATCCTCCCCGGCCACCGGGGCGCGAGTGTGGAGTTCTGATGCATAGCCGCCTTGTTTTTCCACCGGCCGGCCCGCCGCGTTCACTTCGAGTTCCCGGTAGCCGGGTTTGCCGTGCAGCTGCGCCTCGTAAGCGCCCTCGACGCCCAATTTGCCGATGAGGCTGGTGCCGGCGTATTCGGCACTGTCGATCTGCTTCATGTCCTGTTCGTTGATCGCGCTGACATAGCCGATGGCGTGCACGCCGATTTCGCGCAGCGGGTAATGCCGTGCCAGCCGCGCGCGGATATCCACGCCGGTGAACTGATAGCGATGCACGGCGAACAGCGCCATTTCTTGCTCGTTCAGCAGCAGCTTGATCGGCACGCTCTCGTACACCTTGTGCACGAGGATCGTGCGGCGGATGGCGCCCACTTCATCGGCGTGCAGCAGGCCGATGCTCACCAGCTGGGCCAGCGTGGCATCGAGCGCCTTCAAGTCCCCCACCTGTTCGCGGACCAGCTCGACATTGAAGGCCGGAAAGTTGTCGGCGAGCACCACGCCATGGCGATCCAGAATCAGCCCGCGGCTGGGCGGAATCGGCTCGTTGCGAATGCTATTGCCCTGCGAAAGATTATGGTAGTAGTCGTACTTGAGCACCTGCAGATAAAAGAGCCGCCCGGCAACGGCGAGCAGCAGCACCGTGGCGATGATGCCCGCGACAATGCTGCGAACCGTGAACAGCCGGCTCTCGGCGAAATAGTTCTTGATGCGCGACTGACGACTTCTCACCATTGCGGGCTCATTGTAGGACATCCACCTTGGGTTCGACCGTGACTAGCGTCGAAGTTCACCGGCGCTCAGGTCACTCGCTCGGCAATGTGTTGCGTCTGATAGCGCAGCGTCGCGGTCCCATGGGCGGGAATCTGCAGCCGGAAAATCGGCCGGCCATTCTTCGCGCCCAGGGAATGATCGGCGCGGACCACGCGCGCGCCGGGCGGCAACTGCAAGCGTAGTTCGAATTGGACGTCGGTTGGCCTTGCATTGCTGATGTCGACGCGATTGACGGCATCGACCGCAACCCGCCGCAGCGTGACCCCCGGCACCAACGGCAGCATTTCCGTGCGCGCCGGGTCGATCGTGCTCGTCTCCTTCAGCACCGCAACCAGAACGTCGGAGCTTGTGCCCATGTTGATCTCGAGCTCTTCGCCGACGGCGGTATCGCGCAGGCCGGATTCATGCTCGAGCAGCGTTCCGCCCTGATGCGGCGCAAATACGGCGACCTTGCCCGATGGCAGGGGCAGGCCGAGGTGATTGGCTGTGGTGTTCATGGTTCTGATCAGCCGGCTTGCCGCGGCGGCACTGGCGGTCTCGTTCGCCGCGAGATCAGCGCTGTAGACCGTGGTAATTGGCACTTGCGCCCGGTCCATCAGCCGTACCTGCTTGGACTGGCGGCTGGCCACCGTGGTCCGATCGGGCACTCGATAGAGTTTCAAATCGCCGAGTTGCTCTTCCTGGACTCTATTCGCCGTGACCGTGACCGCAGCTTCCTGAAGGCTCAGCGCGCGCGCCGCCATCGGAAGCGCCGCTTTATCGGCTTCACGGCGGGACCCGCTGACGCGCACAATCATCAGCACATCGCTGGTGGAGCCGCGCGGCCAGCAATTCGCCAGAATGGGGCCGCCCACATCGATGGGCTGCACCTCGCCGTTCTCGCGGTTCAGTTTGCCGGCCACCACAAAGGTGCGCGCGGCGGGAAAGCCCGCACCGTTGGAATTTGCCAGCGTCACCCAGGCACCGAGATCCAGGCTGCTGCCGTCCGCCGAGAGAATGGCGCCGTAGTCCGCCGCCCAGTCGAAGCCGCGCGCGAGATACGACAGCGTCACCTGCCGGGTCAGGGCTTGTGGGCTCTGTACCAGTACTGACAAGGTTGCGTGGGCCGATAAACCGCCGCCCGGCGCGAAGCTGAAGGTTTCCGGCAGCCCCGAGCAGCGCAGGGCTTCGATGCCATGCGCGGTTTGGAACAGCACCCCGCCCGCGTCCGACTTGAGGGTTCCGGCCAGGCGCTCGATTTTGCCGGTCTTGCGGTTGCTGCGCAGCAGTTCCACCGGCTTGCCGAGCGCCGACTCGATCAGCGCCGAAGGACTCAACAGCTTCGCGTCGCGATTCTTTTCGATGACACCCTGTGGCAATCCCGTGACAATGGCGCTGGCCGGCTCGATTCCATCCGCGACGCCTTCGAATTTCACCAGGCTCAATCCTGCGGGCAGATGCACGGTACGGGTCTCGCTCACCAGCGCAAAACCCTCAAGATCATTGAGATCGATCGAACCCGAGTTGCGGTAGGGCGCGCGGTACACGGTCACCGCAAGATCGGAGGGCTGCTCCGCCAAGACATCCGCGGCGGCGGGTGCCGCCACGCCTAAACCCACGAGCCATATCGCGCACGTTTGCAGCCGTCTCGCGCAGCGCACATGCATTTCGGACAGGCTCCTAATACTTGGTTTCGAAGCTGGCCGTCAGCGTGGTCTTGCCGTTGGCGGGCACCGCGACCGCCCACTCGGCCGCATCTGCACTCCGCCGCGTACTTTTTTGACTCTCGCTCTTGATGCTGGAGTCGCCCCACAGGCCGTCCTGAATCAATTTGACCACCACCGCCACAGGTCGCGCATTGGTCAATTCGTAGCGCATGTCGGTCTGCCAGTCGAACGGCGACTGGCGCGTGCGCTTGTCGACTATCGCATGGACCTTCACGTCGAACGCATCCCCGGTGGCGAGCGACAGGGTCGATCCCATCGGCGTGTGATCGATCCGGCTTTCGCCGATGAACTGCGGGTCGCCGCGCTTGTCGCGCATGTAGAAACGCAGGATTCCCGCCGGCAGCTGATCCCCGAGGCCCGCATGCGCGCTGGTGGAAAAGCTGTAGACGCTCCTGGCGCTGATCGGCATTTCGGCCGTGCCCAGCCAGTGATTGCGATATTCATAGCCGTGCTCGGCAGGCACGCCTTGCACGTCGAGAAAGCTCACCTGTTTGGTCTGCAGGTTGGCGATGGTCGTGCGTTCCGCGAGCGGATACAAATAATAGTCGCCCAGGCGCTCCCGGCTGCCACTCTCGGTCCCCGCTTCCTGCAGGGTCCCGCGGCGCGGCTGGGGCCGATACACCACCGGTCTCGCGCCATCGGCTGCGGCAGGCGAGCCGGCGACCAGCAGGGTCTGCGCGTTGTCGTAGGTGGTGCCGCTGGAATTCGTCAGCGTCACCCAGCCTTGCACGTCCAGTTTGCTGTTGCTCTCGTTGTAGAGCGCCACATAGTCCGCCCTCCAGCCCAAACCCGGAGTGAGATAGCTCAAGGTGGCGCGGCGCGTGCCGCTGTGCGCGCCGATGACCGTCACCGAAAGAGTCGGACGCGCACGCAGGTTATCCGGCACCTTGTCGAAGATCACCCGCACCGGCAGACCATCATCGCGCAGCACCTCGATGCGCTGCCCGATCTTCAGCACCACGCCGCCGTTGGTGGCGAGCACCTGCGCCAGCTCCCTGGTCTCCGCGCCGGTGGCCGGATTCACGCGCACGATCGTGACTTCCTTGCCCACCGCCTTTTCCATCAGTTTGGCCGGAGTCAGCAGATCGAAGTCGAAATTCTGCTCGACGATGCTGATATCGGCCATGTTCAGCGACACGGTCTCCGGCCGGATTTCCGCCGACACGTCCTGAAACTCGATTCGCTGGCGGCCGTCCTTGATCTCAATGTCCCGCAGATCCTGGATCAGCGCGAGATCATCGTTGTAAATCGTGACGGATAGTGCCCGGTCGGCGGCTGCGGCCGGAACGGCCAGCATCAAGATCGCCCAGCCAATGCCCAGGAGAAGTGCGCGCATATAGACCCCCGTTACTGGCAGGCAGTCTCCCAGAATGCCCGCCGTGTTGTCATGTAGCGGCGGGCGCCGCCTTACGGGGTTAACGCAACGATACCTGCTGCATGTGGGGTTTGGAGCTGGCGCCGGCGGCCGCCTCCATCCACACCTTGATGCGCTTGGCGTCTGCGACTCGGGTGTACTTGCCGAGCGAATCGAGCAGTACGATCACCACCGAACGGCCTTCGATGACAGCCGCCATCACCAAGCACTTGCCGGCCTCGGCGATATAGCCGGTCTTCTGCACGATGATGTTCCAGGCGGGATTGGCCACCAGATTGTCGGTGTTGCGATATTCGATCAAGTGGCGGTGGACCCGCACGGCATAATTCTTGTCGGTCGAATACTCGCGAATGGTGCTGTTTTTCGACGCGGCGATCACCAGCTTGCTCAGGTCTTCCGGGCTTGCCACGTTCTGGCTCGAAAGTCCGGTCGAATCCACGAAGTGCGAGTTGCTCATGCCCAGTTCCGCGGCCTTGGCATTCATGGCGGACACCATCGCGGGCATGCCGCCGGGATAGTTGTTCCCCAAGGCGTGTGCGGCGCGATTTTCCGAGGACATCAGCGCCAGGTGCATCAGATCGCCCCGCGTCAGGGTGACGCCCACGGTAAGCCTGGAAAACGCCGCCTTCGGGAAGTCACGGTCCGCATCGCTGATCTGGATGGGTTCATCCAGAGGCTGCTTGGCTTCCAACACCACCAGGGCGGTCATCAACTTGGTGATTGAGGCTATCGGCGCGGCCACGTCCGGATTGCGCGAATACAGCACCGTCGAGTCGCGTTCGTCGACGATGAGCACCGAACTGGACTTCAGTTTCGGATCGCCGATGTCCTTGGCGGTTGCGCTGAGCGCCAGAATGCCGAGAAAAATCCCGGCCAGGGTGCGCGTTGCAAGAAGATGTGCCGCATGCTGGGGCGAAGACGCTCGATGGAATAACCGCATTAATCTCTCTTTGGGGGATGACCTAACAGCCGAAAGCACACCATATGTTAATCAGGCCTTGGCGTGACGCAGCGCTAACTTTGCCATTATTTCTGCAAAAGTCCAATTTCTTCAGGCATTTGCCTCGGCGCCGGGGGTTCTTCGCAGCTCCTTGTCGCGATACATCTTGTGT
>DATMKO010000241.1:0-6140 GCA_035571175.1 Steroidobacteraceae bacterium
ACGGCCCGCAGTTCGCTGGCCATCAACCAGCCGACCGATTGCGCCAGACTTAAACCCTCGCGCCGATCCTGGTCGTAGCGCCTGCCCAGAAGGCGCGCGGACGGAAGCCGGGTAAACTCGTCGCGGAAGCGCTGCACCCGCCCCCTTTCATGGTCCACGGCGATCAAAAGTTGCGGACTACGCAGCGCGCGGATGGCGGCGGTCAGCGCCGTCACTTGCGCAATGTCGCGGTAGTTGCGGGTGAACAGGATGACGCTGCCGACCAGCGGGTGCGTCAGCACCTGGATGTCCCCGGGCGTCAGCTCGGTTCCGGCGATGTCGATCATGAGCGGACCCAAGCTCATGGGCCGCTCTCGAACACCGCGATTGATTCGACGTGCGTGGTATGCGGAAACATGTCCATCACCCCTGCATCGGTCAGCCTGAATCCTTGGGCGTGGACCAAGATTCCGGCATCGCGGGCCAAACTCCCCGGATGACAGGAAATATACACGACTCGCCGCGGACGCCATTGTGCCATTGTCGGGAGCAGTGAAGATGCACCCGCGCGCGGCGGGTCGAGCAGCACCAGATCGTAGCGCGCGCTTGCCCACACGCCGAAGCTGTCGGGTTCGAATAAATTCTCGAGCGCGAATTGCGTGTTGCCGATGCCATTGCGCACGGCGTTGGCGCGCGCCTTGGCTACCAGCGTGGCGTCGCCCTCCACCCCGACCACGCGCGAGGCGCGGCGCGCCAACGGCAATGTAAAATTGCCCAGACCGCAGAATAAATCGAGAACGGTATCCGTGGCATTTACCCGCAGCAAGTTCATTGCGGCATCCACCATCGAGACATTGATGTCGCGATTGATCTGCAGAAAATCGACCGGGCCGAATTCGATGACGATGTTGCCGCTGTCGATTTTGTAGTTGAGCGGCGCGTAGTCGGCGCGCAGCGGCCGCACCGAATCCAGGCCGCCGCTCTGCAGAAAGATCTGCAAGCCGCGCGCGGCGCCGAAAATCGCGAGCTTCTCGAGATCTTGCGCGCCCGGCGGCTCCAGCACCCGAAACACCAGGGCGGCAGCAGCGTCGCCCGCCGCCACCTCCACCTGCGGAATTTTCTCGCGGACACCTAAGGTCTCGACCAGCGCGGCCAGATCTTGCGGCAGCAGACTTAAGGGTTCCGTCAATATCTCGCAGCGGCGCAGGTCGGCAAGATAAGGCTTGTCGCGCTCGCGAAAGCCCGCCAGCACCCGACCCTTCTTGTGCACATACTTGACCCCGAGGCGCGCCCTGCGCCGGTAGGCCCATTCAGGTCCGCGCAGGGCATTGAGCACCCGCTCGGGATGCACGCTGCCGATGCGCTCGAGATTCTCCAGCAATTCACGCTGTTTCGCGGCGACCTGCGCCGCGGCCGACAGATGCTGCAATGAACAGCCTCCGCAAATCCCAAAGTGCTGGCAACGCGGAGTGGCGCGATCGGCGGAAGCCGTCAATACCTCGACCAGCACTGCTTCGTCCATCTGCCGGCGCCGCTTGACCACGCGAAGGCGCACCCGCTCCCCGGGCAGAGCGCCCTCGACGAACACCGCCTTGCCGTCGATGCGCGCGACACCGCGGCCGTCATGGGAAAGATCCACGATATCGGTCTCGTGCACCTCGTTTGGGGTTATGCCTCGGGCCACGCTGCGGCGAATTCCTTGAAATGCGCCATTGTCGAATCCGCCAGGAGCTTGCGGACCCGGCCAATCTCGTGGGCATGTTCGGTCTTGTTAAGATGCCCGCGCAGCAGTTCGAACCGCAAAAAAATCAGGTAGGTGTTGAGCACGTCGGTCTCGCAATATTCCCGGATGCGGGCGAGTCCGCCACGCAAATAGGCATCCCACACATCGGCGCCGTGCATCCCGATCTTTCCCGGAAAGCCGAGCAGCGAGGCGATGTCCTGCAAACTCGCCCGTCCGCGGCCCTGGAAGCCGGACAAAATATCCATCAGATCCATGTGCCGCCAATGAAACCGGCTCAAATAGTTGCTGTACCTGAAGCTGTGGTCGGTATCGCCGAGTTCCCAGTAACGCGCCGCCGTCACGCTGTGCAGCAGGCTGCGATAGTGCAGCACCGGCAGGTCGAATCCCGCGCCGTTCCAGGAAACGAGGTCGGGCGTGAATTTGTCCAAGCCGTCGAAGAAGCGTTCGATCAAATCCTTTTCCGGCGATTTCTCCTCCCCCAGGCTCCACACCTTCAACGAATCTTTGCTGCGCATCACCACCGATATCGCGACGATGCGATGCTGCTCATGCGACAGGAATTCGCTGCCGGTTTCCTCGCGGCGCTTGGTAAACATGATTTGCGCCACGTGCTCGTCGGACAGATCGTGCAATCCATAAAGTCGTCTGCCGAGCTCCGTATCGGGCACGGTTTCGATGTCGAAAACCAAGGTGTTCATGCGGGGACGCGCCGCATGAGAATCGCGACTGCAACCACCAAGCCGGCTTCATCGGTCAAAGTCACATGGCCTTCGCCTATCCCCAAGCCATCGCGCACCTTGGCGCCGCGCTGCGAATACACGACCTCCGGTTTGCCCCAGGAGTTCTGCACGATCCCGACGTCGCGGATCCACACGCCATGCGAAAAGCCGGTGCCCATGCCCTTGACGATCGCCTCCTTGGCCGCGAACCGCATGGCAAGAAATCGCACCGGACGCGCGGTACGCTCGAGTTGCGCCCGCTCCTCCGGCAACAGCAAGTGCCTTACGAAGCGCTCGCCATGTTTCCGATAGACACGCTCGACGCGCTCGACCTTGAGGACATCGATGCCGATGCCGAAAATCATGGCGTCAGCAAGACGCTGCTCGAGCGTGGCGCAGCAACGCTTTCATATCGCGCACCGCCTTGGCCAGCCCGTCGACGACCGAGCGCGCGATGATCGAATGGCCGATGTTCAGTTCGACGATTTCCGCGATCGCGGCGACCGGCTCGACGTTGTGGTAGTTGAGGCCATGACCGGCATTCACCGTCAAGCCCAGCGAGGCTGCCGCTTTCGCCGCGCCGCGCAGCCGCTCGAATTCGCGCGCGCGCGCCGCCCCGGTGGCCTCGGCATAGGCGCCGGTATGCAGCTCGATGACCGGCGCAGCAGCACGGCGCGCCGCCTCGATTTGTGCCGGGTCCGGATCGATGAACAACGACACGCGGATTCCCGAAGCGCCAAGGGCCGTCACGGCGTCGGCCGTCCGCGCTGCTTGCCGCAGCACGTCGAGACCGCCCTCGGTCGTGACCTCGGCCCGAGACTCGGGTACCAGGCAGCAATCCTGCGGCCCGACGCTCAAGGCGATGCGGATCATCTCGTCGGTTACTGCCATCTCCAGATTCATGCGGGTCTGCAGAGCGTCGCGCATCGCGAACACGTCGCGATCCTGGATGTGCCGGCGGTCCTCGCGCAGGTGCAGCGTGATGCTGTCGGCGCCCGCCTCCTCCGCGAGCAGCGCCGCATACAAGGGGTCGGGATAGCGGGCGCGCCGCGCCTGGCGCAACGTCGCCACATGATCGATATTCACGCCGAGCGCGATGCTGCCATGAAGCTGAGGCTCGCTCACGGCCGCTCCTCAGGCGTAGGCTCGCGGCGGCGCAACGCCAGCATGATTTCACGGGACTTCAGGGAACGGCCGTCAAGACAGGCATCAATGGCCACGCGCAACACCCGCTTCGCATCGCGCAACGAGCGAGCGCCGCCGAAACTTTCCGTCTGCAGGTCGGCGAGCGATTGGCCGTAGACCGCGCCCGGTGCTTCAGCTACGCAGGGCTGAGGTCCGCTTTCCGACGCATACCGATAGTATCTATCGGGCTCCACCGGCATGCCGTCTTGCGCCCGCCGCAATTCCAGACCATAGCCCAAATCGTTCAACAATCTCTTCTCGAAGCGGCGCAGGGTGGGTTCCTCGACCTCGCCGTCACACAGGGCTTGCATGCACGCGGCATAGGAGCAAAAGATTTCCGGATGTGGATCACGCCGCTCGGTCAACTTCAGCAGCAGTTCGTTCAAATAGAAACCGCTCATGAGCCGTGCCGGCTTAAGATTGGTCGTCGCACCATCGATTTCCGCGGAAATGAGCTGGCACGCCTCGGATTTGCCCGACCATGAAACGAGCAATCGCTGGAACGGACGCAGCACGCCTTTGAGCGCCGATTTCGGACCGTTGGCGCCGCGCGCGAACAGAGTAAGCCGCCCCTGTTCGCTGGTGAAGACTTCCACGATGCGGCTGGTGTCCCGATAGGCATATTGGTGCAAGACGTAGGCCGGTGCCAGCCATACCCGGCGCGTGCTTGCGCACCGCGTGCTCTTCACAATGTATCGTACCCAAATTGGCGCAATGCCATCTCGCTGTCAGCCCAGTTTTCCTTGACCTTGACCCAAAGCTCCAGATGCACGGACCGCTGCCATAGATCATTGAGTTCAATGCGCGCCAGCCGGCCGATTTCCTTCAATCGTTCGCCACCTTGACCGATCACGATGGCCTTTTGCCCGGCGCGCTCAACCCAGATGACCGCGTTGATCATGATCCGATTGTTTTCATCCGCGAAGCGCTCGATTTGCACGTTGATGCCATACGGCAATTCTTCGCGCAGCTTCAATGTCAGCTTTTCACGCACGATCTCGGCCGCGTGAAACGGCTCGTCCCGATCGGTGACCACGTCCAAGCCAAACAGCGGCGGCGACACCGGCAGGCGGGCGCCGACCAGATCGACCAACCGTTCAAGATTATCAGACTGCAGCGCCGAAATTGGAATGATTCCCGAAGCCGGAACGCGCTCGGCCACCTCCTCGAGAAACGGCAGGAGTTCCTCTCTGGGGAAAACGCGGTCCACCTTGTTCACCACCACGAACAGCGGCTGCTTCAGGCCCCGCACCCGCTCCCAAACCCACAGGTCTTCGTCCGTGAAACGCATGGCTTCGATCACGAACAGCACCACATCGGCATCCTGGGAGGAGGAAATGGCGACGCGATTCATATATTGGTTCATGACGCGTCGCGTCGATTCGTGCAATCCGGGCGTATCGACCAGCACCAGTTGCGCCTCCGGCCGATTGACCAACCCCAGAATCCGGTGCCGGGTGGTCTGCGGTTTGGCGGTGACGATGGTCACCTTACGGCCCACCAGTGCATTCACCAGGGTGGATTTGCCGACATTGGGCCGGCCGACTATGGCAACGTGACCGGCGCGAAAATTAGACTCGCTCATACGGACTTTCGCATTTCGGCAGGCAGAAGATCCAGCAGCTTTGCGGCAGCCAATTGCTCGGCGCGGCGCCTGCTGGCACCCTCACCCACCGCGGCGGCGCCCAACACCGGAACTTCGCAGCTGACCGTAAACGATTGCGCATGCGGATCGCCCGTGACCGCGGTCAAAGTGTACACCGGCAAGGCCAGACCGCTTGCCTGCAGAACTTCCTGGAGGCGAGTCTTGGGGTCTTTGAGCGCATCGGCGCCCGGCAATTCCGCCATTCTCGGGGTGATGATGCGCGCGACCGCCGCCGCGGCGGCATCAAAACCGGAATCCAGAAATATGGCGCCGAGCAGTGCCTCCAGCGCATCCGCCAGTATCGACGCCCTGCGAAAACCGCCGGACTTCAACTCGCCCGCGCCCAGACGCAGGTGCTCTCCCAGGCCCAGTTCGCCGGCAATCTGCGCCAGGGCCTCGCCGCTGACCAACTTGGCGCGCAGGCGCGACAGCGCTCCCTCGTCGGCCTGCGGATGGGCATCGAACAGCAGGCGCGCGACGCTGCAATTGAGGATCGAATCGCCCAAGAACTCCAGACGTTCATTGTGCAGCACGCCGGCGCTGCGGTGCGTGAGCGCCGCGTCACAAAGTTCCGGTGTCCTGAAGACGTAGCCGAACGTGCGTTCGACCCAAGCGGAAAGATCGTCGGACTGGCGCAGTGGAATCACTGCACCTTCACAGTCTTATCGAAATGCACCGCCAGCGAAACGTTGGCGACATAGGGAGCCGTGTCATCGTAAGCCAGGTGCAGCTGCAAGCCGCCGTTTTCATCCTTGGTGATCTCGATTTCGTTGGCGGCAACGGCCGTCGGGTCATCAATGGCCCAATGCCGATTGATGATGTTTTTCATGGTGGCAGGATCGGGATTATCGCTCTTGGTTTCGCTGGC
>DATMKO010000242.1:0-3381 GCA_035571175.1 Steroidobacteraceae bacterium
TTGTTGTTCATACTCAATCAAGGCTATTGGGAAGCCACCTTGGATACGCTGGCGCTGGTGCTGGTGGCCACCTTGGCATCCACAGCCATCGGCGTGCCTGTGGGGATCGCGGCGGCTCATCGGCCGCGGCTGTTCGCGGCCTTGCGACCGGTGCTCGATCTGATGCAGACCCTGCCCACCTTCGTGTACTTGATTCCCACGCTGGTGTTATTCGGTCTCGGCGTCGTCCCCGGACTCATTTCGACGGTGATATTTGCACTGCCGGCGCCAATTCGCCTGACGCATCTGGGCATCTCATCGGTGCCCAAGCCACTGCTCGAGGCTGGTGAGGCATTCGGCGCAACGCCGACGCAGCTATTGTGGAAGGTGGAGCTGCCGAGCGCCGCGTCCACCATCATCGCCGGGATCACTCAGTGCATCATGTTGAGTCTGTCGATGGTGGTGATCGCCGCGCTGGTTGGTGCCGGCGGCCTGGGCGTGCCGGTGGTTCGTGCCCTGAACTCGGTGCAGGTCGGTATGGGCTTCGAGGCCGGATTTACCATCGTGCTGCTCGCCATCATTCTGGATCGGGTCAGCAGACCCAAGGATCGCGGGGTAGCGCGATGAGCGCGGCGCTGGATTTCAAGGGCGTGGACATTCTGTTCGCGACCACCGGCCGCAATGCAGGCAGGCTTCTGCGCGAGGCGCTTGCCGCATTGGATGGCGGTGCCACGCGCAGCGACATCCAGAACCAGTACGGCGTCATCATCGGCGTCGCGGGTGCTAATTTGAGCGTCGCAAGCGGCGAAATTTCCGTGCTGATGGGGCTGTCCGGATCCGGCAAATCCACGCTGCTACGCGCCGCCAACGGCTTGAATGCAGTCACCCGGGGAGCGGTGTGGGTGCGCGACGGCGAAACCGCGATTGACGTGGTCAGTTGCGACTCCTTGCAGCTGCGCCGGTTGCGCCGCGAATGCGTCACCATGGTATTTCAGCAGTTCGGCCTGCTACCCTGGCGCAGCGTGCGCGAAAACGTCGGCTTTGGTCTCGAGCTACGCGGCGAAAGCGCGGCGCAGCGCAAGAAAATCGTCGATGAAAAACTGGAGCTGGTCGGATTGTCGCAATGGTCCGAGCGAGCGGTCGGGGAATTGTCCGGCGGCATGCAACAGCGCGTCGGACTGGCGCGGGCTTTCGCAACCGACGCCAACATCTTATTGATGGACGAACCTTTTTCTGCGCTCGATCCCTTGATCCGCGCCAAGCTGCAAGACGAGCTGCTCGAGCTGCAAGCCCGGGTCAAAAAGACGATCTTGTTCGTCAGCCATGATTTGGACGAAGCGCTGCGGCTCGGCGACCACATCTCCATATTGCAGAACGGGCGCATCATTCAAACCGGCACGGCCGAGGATATCGTGTTGGCGCCGGCCGACGACTACGTGGCCGAGTTTGTGCGGCACATGAATCCGCTCACCGTTCTCACCGGCGCCATGATCATGCAGCGCCGCGGACATCTGCAGGGTGCGGGCAATGGCGTATGGCTCGACGCCGCTCGGCGTTACCTGCTGTCCTTAAGTCCGACCGATCAGCCCCTGAGCGTAGAGATAGACGGCGTTGCCCACTCGCTGCGCTATGTCCAGAACGAGTCCGACGCCGCGCAGCGCCAAGATGGCCTGGCCGTCGCCCCGGCCTCCCTGCCCTTGAAATCCATCATTCAACTGCGCCACAGCACCGGACATCCGGTGCTGCTCACCGACGATGCGAAAATCATCGGAGTCTGCGGAGAGATCGAGATCATGCGGGCGCTGTGCGGCGGCAGCGGCGCGCCGGCATGAACGCCGGCCGCCGGCCGCAAACGAACGCAGCGCGCGCGACTCAAGGCCGTGCTTCGAGCACCAGATTGAAGGGCGTCTCGGTGGCGCGCCGAAATTTTGTAAATCCGCCGCCGCCGACCACCACTTCGCGCAGCCGCGCTTCGCCGGCTTGTGCGCCGAGCGCGGGCCCTTTGCGCGCCAGCGACACCGGCACGCAGATCTGCGAGGACGCGCCGTACATGACCCGCCCGACCGGGTTGAGATTGTCCTGCACCCGGTCATTGGCAAACGGCTCGACGATCATTGCCGTGCCGTCGGCTTTGAGCGCCTGGCGCGCATGGCGCGCAACGCGGACCGGGTCGCCCATGTCATGCAGGCAGTCGAAAAACGCGATGACATCGAAGTCCTTGTCCTTGTAGCTGACCGCATCGCTCACTTCGAATTTGGCGTTGGCAAGGCCGGCGGCGGCCGCGCGCTCACGGGCAACACGGATCGAGTCGCCATGATAGTCGTAGCCGACAAATGTCGATTGCGGGTAGGTCTTGGCCATCAATACGGTACTCGCGCCGTGACCGCACCCCACATCCGCGACGCGCGCGCCTTTCTTCAGCTTGTCCACCACGCCCTCGAGCGCCGGCAGCCAGGCGCCGATCAAGTTGGCATTGTAGCCGGCGCGAAAGAAGCGTTCCGTGCCGTGGAACAGGCAGGCATGATGCTCTCCCCACTCCATACCCTTGCCGCTTCTGAAGTTTTCCAGTGTTCGACCGAGCGCGTGAAAGGTCGCTTCGACGATGTTGTACGCGCCCGGCAGGTCCACCGGCCCGCTGGGGTCCGCCAGGCACAGGGTCTGCTCCGGCGTCATCGACCACTTGCCCGACGCGGCATCGTATTGCACGTAGCCGCTGGCACCTTGATTGCCCAGCCACTCGCGAACATAGCGCTCGTTCGTGTCCGTGCGCTGAGCAAGCTCGCCAGAAGTCAGCGCGCCTTTCGCAAGCTCCTTGTACAGTCCCAAGCGGTCGCCGACCAGCACCAGCGTCGCACTCATTGCGGCACCCAGATCGCCGACCGCCTTACCGAGGAATTCATTGAGCTTCGCCTCATTGATACTCATGATTCGCCCTCCTTCAATTCGAAGTTGAATGTTCTGTTTTGCAATCAATAGGACGCGATCGCAGCCTACGCGCGTGCGTGCGGGATTTCCATTGACCTGATACGGTGCCGCTATGCATCAATTCAACGCTCTTAGCGCGGCAGTCGCAATCGCCGCATTGTTGGCCGGCTGCGCCGAGGCCCCGCCGACAACGGCGCCTCCATCGGCACCCGGGGCAAGGCCCATCGATCCCCGCGCGCTGATTGAGGAGTCGCTGCCACACAGCGTCACAGACCGCGCCGGCTGGACCACCGACATGTATGCGGCATTCACGGTGCTGACGATAACCGCGAACCACGAAAACGTTTGCGCGGTGGTAGCCGTGATCCAGCAGGAGTCTGGATTTCAGGTCGACCCGGTGATACCCGGTCTCGGCGCCATCGCCAGGGCCGAGATTGACCGCCGCGCCGAGCGCGCCCATGTGCCGCTGATGATCGT
>DATMKO010000243.1:0-2845 GCA_035571175.1 Steroidobacteraceae bacterium
GCCTGTTTGACCGCCATGCTGATCCTGGTGTTTCTCGGCAACTGGCGCAGCACCTGCATCATCGCAGTATCCATTCCGCTCTCCATTCTCTGCTCGATCATCGCGCTCTACATCTGCGGCGAGACTTTGAACATCATGACCCTGGGTGGACTCGCCTTGGCCGTTGGCATTTTGGTCGATGACGCGACGGTGACCATCGAGAATATCGAGCGCCACATTCACCTGGGCTCGGATCTGCACAAGGCGATATTGGATGGTGCCGGGGAAATCGCGCTGCCGGCGCTGGTCTCGACGCTGTGCATCTGCATCGTGTTCGTACCAATGTTTTTCCTTACAGGCGTCGCAAAGTATTTGTTCGCGCCGCTGGCGGAAGCGGTGGTATTCGCCATGCTCGCCTCGTATGTGTTGTCGCGTACCTTGGTGCCCACCCTCGTGATGTTGCTGATGGATGCCACCCCGCAGCATGCTCAGCAACGCCCCAACCTATTGCAGCGCGTCTATCGGGCGTTTAACGCCCGCTTCGAGCAGATTCGCGCCGGCTACAGCAGAATCCTTGCGGCGGTGATGGAACGCCGGCGCGCCTTTGCCGGCGCGTTCCTCGGATTCTGCGCGCTGTCCTGCGCGCTGGTCTTCGTATTAGGGAGGGATTTCTTCCCCAGCGTGGATGCCGGACAGATTCGCATGCACATGCGATTGCCGTCGGGAACGCGTATCGAGGAGACCACGCGAGTGGCTGATCAAGTGGAGGCGGCGCTTAGAACCATCGTACCGGCCCCTGAACTTGGCACCATGCTCGAGAATCTGGGCGTTCCGATCAGCGGCATTACCAACTCCTACAGCAACGCCGGAGCATTTGGGACATTTGACGGCGAATTTCAAATATCGCTGAATCCTGGCCATCGCCCGACGCTGGAATATATCGAGGCAATGCGTCGCGAGCTGCCGCGGCGCTTTCCGGGCGCGGAGTTTTTCTTTCAACCGGCCGACATGGTGACCCAGATATTGAACTTCGGGCTTCCGGCCGCCATTGACGTATCGTTTACCGGCGAGGATTTGCGCGGCAACTATGAGCTGGCGGCGAAGCTCGTGAAGCAGATTCAACAGATTCCCGGGGCGGTGGACACGCACATTCATCAAAGATTGGATTTGCCCACGTTGGCCCTGCACATGGATCGCACCCAGCTGCAGACCGTGGGATTGAGCGCCAACGATGTCGCGCAGAACTTGCTCATATCGACGGCAGGTACCTCGCAGACCTCGCCCATTTTTTGGCTGGATCCCTCCAACGGCGTGGTCTACAACGTGACTGCGCAGTCGCCGCAATACAACGTCGACAGCATGGATGCGTTGTTGCGCACGCCGGTCAGCTCCGCTTCGGGCACTGCGGCGCAGTTGCTCAACAATTTGGTTACGGTAGCCCCGGCGGCGCAGCTCGCGGTAATGTCGCGTTATAACCTGGCGCCGACCATCGATGTGTATGTCAGTGTTCAAGGTCGAGACCTCGGCAGCGTTTCCGGCAAGATCCGACAAATCGTCGACGAAATGCGCCCGCATCTGCCGCGCGGACAGAGTATACAAATGCGCGGTCAGGCGCAGACGATGCGTTCATCTTTCTTCCAGCTGGAAGTGGGCCTGGTGATGGCGGTGGTGATGGTGTATCTACTGATCGTCGTGAATTTTCAATCATGGATTGATGCGTTCATCATCATTACCGCGCTGCCGGCGGCGCTGGCCGGAATCTGCTGGACGCTGTTCCTGACTGCAACCACCTTGAGTGTGCCGGCGCTCACCGGAGCGATCATGACCATGGGTGTCGCGACGGCCAACAGCATTTTGATCGTGTCATTTGCCCGTCAGCGCATGAATGAGGGCCTGGATCCGGTAAGCGCCGCTCGCGATGCCGGCGCCACGCGCATCAGGCCGGTGCTGATGACTGCATTGGCGATGATCATCGGCATGATTCCCATGGCCTTAGGTCTAGGGGAGGGTGCCGAGCAGAACGCCCCGTTGGGGCGCGCGGTCATCGGCGGTTTGCTGTTTGCGACGGTATCCACGTTATTCTTCGTGCCGGTGATCTTTGCCGGCCTCCATCGGCGCCTCGAGCTGCGCAAGGCAGCTGGTTCCGCCGGCGCGTCGCCGGCCGTAGAAGGGAATACTTGATATGTTGAAGCCGGAGCCACAGCTACCGCCGGAGCCGGCGACCCAGCGGGCCAAATTCATCGTCGGCGGCATCCTCGCGGTCCTGCTGATAGGCGGCGTCGTGGTGGTGGTGATACGCGGCTTTCAGGCCACCGCGCTCGCTGCAGCCACGCAGGAGCATGCAAAACGCTACGTAACCACCACCCTGCCGCAGCAAGCCGGCAACGGCGTGCCCCTCACGCTGCCGGGAACGCTGCTCGGCATCAACGAGGCGACGGTTTACGCGCGCAGCAATGGCTACATCCTGCGCTGGACCAAGGACATTGGCAGTTCGGTAAAAAAGGGCGATCTACTCGCGGAGATCACGGCCCCGGAAATCAATAAGGAGTTATCGCAAGCGATCGCCGCGCGCGAGCAAGCCGCCAGCGGCGAAGCCCTGGCGAAAATCACGGCGGAACGCTGGAAAAGTCTGCGCGACAAGGACGCCGTCACCCAGCAGGAACTGGATGATCGCCAGAGCGCTTATTTGCAGGCGCAGGCCAATCTAGCCGCGACGCAAGCCAACGAGGCACGGCTGCGCGACTTGCAGGGGTTCAATCGGGTGGTTTCGCCTTTCGATGGAGTGGTGACCAGCCGCCGCATTGATGTCGGCGACCTGGTCGATGCGGGAAACGGCGGCGCCGGCAAGGCGCTGTTTACCGTCGCG
>DATMKO010000244.1:0-3140 GCA_035571175.1 Steroidobacteraceae bacterium
TGGCGGCGGAATGCGCGGCGCGATGCGCCAGCCAGCCGTAGCCCGTCAAAATACACAACTCCGGCACCATGGAGGTCGCCGCCAGGATCAGCATTTGCGGCACTACCGGTAACGAGGGATCGATGAACTGAGGCAGGAGCGCCAGGAAAAACAGCAGCGCCTTGGGATTCGCCAACTGCAAGGTCAGGGCCCCCAAATAGACGCCGGAGAGATCGCCGTCGCGTGCAGCAGGGTTTGCACTCAACACCACCGCATGGGTGGATTTGGCGGAGCGCAGCGCCTTTATTCCCAGATAAATGAGGTAAGCCGCGCCGACCCATTTGGCGACCGCAAAAAAACGCGCGCTGGCGGCAATGATGGCGCCGAGGCTCGTGGCCGAGAGCGCAAAGTAAATGCCGTTGGCACTCAGGATTCCCCCGGCCGCCGGCAATGTGCGGCGCAAAGCCCCGCGCACACCTTGCGACACGACGTAGAACACGGCGGGACCCGGCGACAGCGACAGCGCAGTCTCCATCGCCAAAAACAGCAGCCAGGTTTTGAACGTCATCCGGCAGGATGATACCGGCATCACCTAAGCTGCGCCAAACGGGCCGATTGCGGCGATAATTCTCAAAATGAACACCGGCTATGGCACCGCAAGTCTCCCGGCTGGAGTACGTTCGCGCTGCGTCGAGAACGGCAATGGCCTCATCATGCACATGCTCGAGTGCGGATTCGATACTGACGATCGGCCGTGCGTATTGCTGCTGCACGGTTTCCCTGAACTCGGCTTTAGCTGGCGAAAGGTAATGCCTGCCCTCGCCCACGCGGGGTTTCACGTGGTCGCCCCGGATCAGAGGGGTTACGGCGGCACCACCGGCTGGGACGGCAACTATGACCGCGATATCGCTCCATTTCATCTATTCAACCTGGCGAAGGACGCGTTAGGACTGGTTGCCGCTTTGGGCCATCGCACCGTCGCTGCGGTGGTAGGGCATGATTTTGGCTCGCCGGTCGCTGCCTGGTGTGCGCTGTTGCGGCCCGACTTGGTCCGTTCGGTGGTGCTGCTGAGCGCGCCTTTCGCTGGGCCGCCGCGGCAGGGATCAGCGGTACAATCCGCGGCGGCCGCCATGGCGGAATCGCTCGCGGCGCTGCGTCCGCCGCGCAAGCACTATCAGTGGTACTACTCGACGCGCGCGGCCAGCGAGGACATGCACGCTTGTCCGCAGGGTATCCATGCATTCCTGCGCGCCTACTATCACGTCAAAAGTGCGGACTGGACGCAGAATCAGCCATTCCCGCTCCAATCCTGGGCGGCCGATGAACTCGCCAAGATGCCCCGGTACTACATCATGGATTTCGACAAAAGCATGGCGGAAACGGTCGCGGCACTGGCGCCTGACGGCGCGGAAATATCCGCATGCGCGTGGCTGCCCGACGACGAACTGCGCGTCTACAGCGACGAATTCTCGCGTACCGGATTCCAGGGCGGTTTGCAGTGGTACCGCAACATGACGGACCCGAAAGGCAGCGCTCAACTGCAGATGTTTTTTGGCCGCAGCATCGATGTACCCTGCTGCTTCATCGCAGGTAAGAGCGACTGGGGAACCTATCAAAGTCCGGGCGCGTTACAGGCCATGGCCTCATCGGCCTGCGCGGATTTTCGCGGCATTCACCTCGTCGCGGGAGCCGGACATTGGGTACAGCAGGAGCAGCCGGGTGCGGTGGCTGAATTGCTGATCGAGTTTCTCGGTCAGACCGCGGACTCCACAAGGCGCCCCCGCTGACATCACATGAGCCGGCTGAACGCCGCCTGCATCGCACTCACGCGATCTAGATAGGCGCGCGCTTCGTGATCGCCACAGCGCTGGCCCGCTGCCAATCGAAACCCGCGTCGCGCATATTCATCGGCGGCGCCGGCGCCGCATAAATGGATCATTGCGGCGAGCACCTGCTTGTGCTGCAGGGTAGCGGCGCTGATCCGGTGCCGCTCGAGAATCAGCGCCACGCTGTGATCGAGGTAGGCCGAAGTGAGCTCGACGGCATCGCCCGGCAGCACCCGCGCATAGAGACTGTTGAACCAGCATGAATGCCAGTTATTCCACGGGCCATCCTCCGCAACCACGTGATCATGAATGCAGTAGCGCCGGGCGTCTGCAAATGTTCCATCGGTGATCTGATACATCCCCACGGCGCTCGATGCCGGCCGATACACCTCGAAGGGCTGCGATGTCCAGGACCACCGCCAGTAGGTGCGCGCCACCGGATTCCCCGAGCCCTCCACTTGTGCGATGGCGGCAAGAAGATCGGGAGTCATCACGTTGGTAGCATATTTTTTGAATAGGGGCGCGTACTGACGCCAGGTTTCAGCCGGCGTCTTGTTGAGCGCCGTGCTCACCGGGAAAAACAGTTCCGAGGGTTTGCGGATGACCTGGTAGATCCAGTTGATGCCAAGCCACAGCGTCAAAATAAGCGCCGTGCCGATGATGAGCTTCTGGCGCAGCGGCGCGCGCTGCAATGTGCGCCACGGGCCGCGCATTCGTTTCAGCCACTTCGCGACCAGCCGGCGCCGCGCGCTTATATTCTTTCGGCGCGCCATCGGCCCGGTCGATCGCCTTGGAATTCTTGGCATCTTCTCTACTCGAGGCGGCGGTGGTTTAATTCCCGTCGCATGTACGTTCCCATGGTGATTGCGCTGATGTTGGTTGTGCCGCTGATTTTCGTGGCGGGTCAGCTGCTGCTCAACCAGCACGGCATGCTGACCGCGGTCACGATCATACCGATCATTGCAAAATGGTATGTATTCTGGGCCGTCGGCGCGCGGTTAGGCCTGGCGGGACTGCGCCAGATCATTCAGCCGCGCTATACGGCGCAAACCATCCTCGGCATCAAAAGCGAGGATCCCCTGCTGCTGGTACGCGAGCTGGGAATTGCGAACACGGCCATCGGCAGCATTGGATTGGCCGCTTTATTTGTGCCTTCTTGGGTGCTGCCGGCCGCGCTGACGGGTGCGATCTTTTACGGGATTGCCGGAATCAACCATGTGTTCCACCGGCCGCGCAACAAATTGCAGAACGTTGCCATGGTGTCGGATCTGTTCGCGGGCCTGGTGCTGGCGGTCTGCTGCCTGGCCCTCTAGGTTACGATGGAGACACTTTCCG
>DATMKO010000245.1:0-5441 GCA_035571175.1 Steroidobacteraceae bacterium
GCCACTTCGCTCAAGCCAATCTGGTCGGCGTAGAACATGGGGCCGCCGCGCCACGGCGGAAAGCCATAGCCGTTGAGGTACACGACGTCGATGTCCGAACTGCGCTGCGCGATGCCATCCTCGACGATGCGCGCGCCCTCGTTGACCAGGGCATAGATGCAGCGCTCGACGATTTCCTCGTTGCTCACCTTGCGCGGCGTGATGCCTTTTTGCTTGCGGTATTTCTCGATGATGGCGGTAACCGCCGGGTCCGGAATGGCGTTTCGCGAACCCGCTTCGTAGCGATACCATCCCGCGCCGGTTTTCTGGCCGAATCGGCCCGCCGCGCACAGGTCGTCCGCCACGTTCGAGAAATCGCGGTCCGGAAATTCAGCGGCGCGGCGTTTGCGCCCGGCCATGCCGATGTCCAGGCCGGCCAGATCGCCCATGCGAAACGGACCCATCGCCATGCCGAATTCCTGCAGCGCCGCATCGACCTGCTGCGGCAGCGCGCCGGCCATGATCAGTTCGTTGGCGGCGGCGCCGTAGCGCGCCACCATGCGATTGCCGATGAAGCCGTCGCACACTCCGGAAATCACCGCGACCTTGCCGATCTTCTTGGCCAATTGCATGGCGGTGGCCAATACATCTTTCGCGGTCCTGGCGCCGCGCACGATTTCGAGCAGGCGCATGACATTGGCCGGGCTGAAGAAATGCAGGCCGATGACATCCTGCGGGCGCTTGGTGAATCCGGCGATCTGATCGAGATTCAATGCCGAGGTGTTGGAGGCCAGAATGGCTCCCTGCTTCACCACGGCGTCGAGTTTCTCGAACACCTGCTTCTTCACTTCCATGCTTTCGAATACGGCTTCGATCACCAGATCGACGTCCTTCAGCTGGGCGTAATCCAGCGTCGGCGCGACCAGCGCCATGCGCGCATCCAGCGCCGCCTCGGTCAGCGTGCCCTTCTTCAGCGCCCCCTGATAGTTGCGGCGCATGGTCGCCAAGCCCTTGTCGAGCGCATCCTGCTTCATTTCCAGCAGCACGACGGGAAGGCCTGCGTTGATGAGGCTCATGCTGATGCCGCCGCCCATGGTACCCGCGCCGATGATGCCGACTTTGCGAATGGGTCGCGTCGGGGTGTCGCTGGGCACATCCAAGATATGCGATGCCGCGCGCTCGGCTTGAAACACGTGGCGCAGCGCCGCCGACTCGGGCGATAGCATCAAGGCGGCAAACAGTTCGCGCTCTCGTTTGAGTCCCGCATCGAAGGGCCGGTCGAACGCGGCGGCCACCGCCTCTACGCAGGACACGGGCGCGGGATATCGGCCGGCCACGGCTTTGACAGAGTTGCGGGCGAACTGGAAGAAGGCCTCATGGTTTGGCATGGAGACCTTCAAGTCGCGCACGCGCTTCAAGCCCCGCTTCTCACTCACCACCCGCCGCGCAAAGTCCAGCGCGAAATCCAGCAATTCACCCTCGGCAAAGGCGTCGAACAGCGGCGTCCCGCGGAGCTTCTCGGAGGCGACGGTTGATCCCGAGGCAATCATGTTCACGGCGGCTTCGGCGCCGATCAGCCGCGGCAACCGTTGCGTGCCGCCGGCCCCCGGCAGCAGGCCCAGCTTCACTTCGGGCAGCGCGATCTTGGCCCCCGCCGCAGCCACCCGATAATGGCAGCCCAACGCCAGTTCCAAGCCGCCGCCCATGCACACGCCGCTGATGGCCGCAATCACCGGCTTGGCGCTGTCTTCCATCATGCTGATGAGATTCAGCAGATTCGGCGGCGTACCGGCCTTCGGCGTGCCGAATTCGCGAATGTCGGCTCCGCCGGAGAAACCGGCGCCGGAACCAATCAAGACAACGGCGTCGATCGTGGGGTCGGCATTGGCGCGTTCGATTGCCTCGGCAATCGATTGGCGCAATTCCAGACCCAAACTGTTAACGGGCGGATTGTCGAACCTGACGACCGCAATTCCGTTCTTGATCTCCAAACCAGCCTTACTCGTGCTCATTATGTTCCACTCTGCAGAACTGGGTTCCGACTTGGGGGCGGCTAATGTATCAGGCGCGCACGATCAGTGCATCCACCGCGATCAGGCGATCGCCTAAGCAAATGAGGGGGTTGATATCGGCCTCGACGATGTTGGCGCACTGATCGGACGCGAATTCCGAGACGCGCACGATGATATCGGCGAGCGTCGAGAGATTCACGGCGGCGGCGCCGCGAAATCCCTTGAGCAGCGCCGCACCTTTCAGCTTGGCGAGCATGCGGGCGGCTTCATCGGCATTGATGGGCGCCAGTTCAACCGCCGAATCGCGCAGCAGTTCCACCAGCACGCCGCCGAATCCAACCACCACCAAAGCGCCGAGCAGAGGATCGATGCGCACTCCGGCGAATATCTCGATGCCGGCGGGCACCATGGGCTGGAGCAGCACGCCCTTGATATTCGCGGGCGCATGGCGTCGCGCATTGGCCATGACGCGTTCATAAGCCTTGGTGAGTTCGGCGCTGGAGCGCAGATTCAGGGCGACCACACCGGCTTCCGTTTTGTGCACGATGTCCGCCGATTCGGCCTTGAGAGCCAACGGAAACCCAAGCTGCGCAGCCGCGGCAAGCGCGGACTCGAGCGAATCGGCGCTGATTTCGCGCACCGTGGGAATCCCGTAAAGATTCAAGACGGCCTTCGATTCCCGCTCGGTGAGCCGGTTGCTCGGCGCCGCCGCGATCAATTGCGCAGCTTGCGCCGCCGCGCTTAAATCCGCAGCGCGAACCAATGTGCGCGCGCCGCGCGCCTGCAAATCGGCGCGATGGTGCCACGCCGCCAAGGTGCGAAAACAGCGATCCATGGAGCGAAACAGCGCCACGTGAGCACTCATTTCCGCTTCGAGCGTGCCCGGCCCCTGCAGCCAGTTCGAGATCAGCACGCTGCAGGTGATCTTGCCGTAGTGCTGTGACTGGCTTGCCAGGGACTTGAGCCGCGTCTTGTAGGTTTCAAATACCAGCGTCTGCGGCACGACCAGCGCGCCGTATGCCGCATCCGACAGCAGCGCATCGCTGCAGGCCGGCATCGACTGCGGATTGTTGACCACTTGACCGGTGACATCGCAAGGATTTCGCGCTGAACCAAAATCCGGAATATTTGCTTCGAGAACCCGCTGCACGGCAGCACTCGGTTGCGGCAGCGCCAGCCCATACAGTTCCGCCTTGTCTGCGGCCATGATTGCCGCGCCGCCCGACGCCGCGAGCACGGCGACGCCGCGCGCTTTTGGCGGCGGCGCCTTGGCAAAAAACGCCGCGGCCTCCATCAAGCCTTCGAATTCCTCGACCACGATGGCGCCGCCTCTTTCGAACGCGGCGCGATAAGCGCTGTCAGAACCCGCCAAACTGCCGGTATGCGATATCGCTGCTTCCGCGCCCAGCGCTCCCGTCGCAATCTTGTTGATCAGCAGCGGCTTGCCGCTGCGCCAGGCGATTTCCGCGGCCTGCAGCAGGCGCTGTGGGTGCGCCATTCCCTCGAAGGCACAGGCGATGGCATGGCAGCTCGGCTCGTCGGCGAGATACGCCACCAAGTCGGCCACGTCGACATCAGCCTGGTTGCCTGCGGAAAAGACATGACTGATAGGCGCACCGCATTCCACCGCCTGCGCCATGGCCTGGGACAGGGCGCCGGATTGCCCGGCAATGCCGATGGCAGCACCATGCGTTTCCCGCGGCGCCGGGTATTCGGAAAATGTAATGCGCGCGCCACGGCTGTAGTTGGCGATCCCGAGACAGTTGGGACCGATGATCTTCAACCCGGTTTCAATGCCGATCTTACCCAAGCGGCGCTGTAGCTCTATGCGCTCCGGCAGGCGTGTTTCGGCATAGCCGGAAGCGTACAAGATGACGCCGCCGACGCGCAGCCTTGATGCCTCGAGCACGATCTCCTCTACCGCATCGCGCGGCGCCACCACCGCGACGCAATCCGGATTTTCCGGCAGTGAATCCAGGGACGGAAAGCAGCGCCGCTCGCCGACTTTCTCGTATCGGGAATTCACCAGATAAATATTGCCGGCAAATCCGCTTAAGTTCGCCAGCACGCGTTCGCCGAACGATCCAGCCTTGGGAGACGCGCCGACGATGCAGACGTTCTTCGGGTTGAGGAGGCGATCGAGTTCGGCGTGCCGATAAACGGGTCGCGTCAATGCGGGAAATATCACGCCAGCAGCCTATAGCAAAGGAGTCCGGGGGGTCAATTTGGTCGGCCGCATCGGGTTGCCTGCGCTTGAGCATGCGGCGATACTGATGCGCATGAACATACTGAAAAACAAGACCGCGATCGTTACCGGCGCCGCCAGCGGCATTGGCCGCGCCAGCGCCATCCTATTCGCCGCCGAGGGCGCTCAAGTGGTGGTGCTGGACCGCGCTCCGGAGGTCGAAGCGACCGCCGCCGCGATACGCGCGGCGGGCGGCCGCGCCATCGCCTTGATCAAAGATTCCTCCGCGGAGAAAGATGTCGCCGCGGCAGTGGCCACCGCGGTAAGAGAATATGGCGGGCTCGATGTGTGCTTCGCGAATGCCGGAATCAGCGGCGGCTTGGTGCCGTTCCTGGAGGAGACCGCGGAGCGCTTCACGGAGATCCTCAAGATCAACCTGATCGGCACATTTCTCCTCGCCAAGTACGCGGCGCTCGAGATGGTCAAACAGAAGCATGGTTCGATCATATGCACCGCGTCGGTCGCCGGGTTGCGTTCCGGCGCGGGCGGAGTTCCCTACAGCGCCAGCAAGGCCGGCGTCATCAGCCTGGCGCAAACCATAGCCAACCAACTGAGCGGCACCGGCGTACGCATCAACGCCATCTGCCCGGGTCTGATCGAGACCGGCATGACTCGCCCGATATTCGAACGCGCGCGCGAGCGCGGCAGTGAAGGAAGAATCGGGCAGCTCAACCCGCTGCAGCGCTACGGCGTTCCCGATGAGATAGCGGCAACCGCGCTGTTTCTCGCCTCGGATGCCTCCGCATACGTGAACGGCCAGGCCATCGCCGTGGACGGGGGCCTGTCGTCGTCGCATCCGGTGGTGATTTCGCGAAAATGATGCGCGCAATACAAAGCCGCGCCCTGAGGGGCGCGGCGAAGTAGAGCGCATTCGTTCGAATTTATTGTTTCTTAACCGGAGCCGCGGGAGCCGCTGTCGCCGCCGCCGTCTTACCGGCTGCCGCAGTTGCTTCGTCAGCGCGGGCACCGGCGAGAATACCCGCGAGCGCGTAGTTGCCCTCGTGACACGCGTACTCGAATATCCGCCCCTTGGAAGCAGTGAATTCGTATTCGCCGCTCCACGTAGTATCCCAAACGGTCGGATCCTTGACCTTGAACTGATATAGGATGCGGTGCGGTCCGACGCGAGTGAACCGTTCGGTGACCGTCAATTCCTTCCAGGCGCCGCGCAAAGCCGTGGCTTGCGGGAAGTTGGTGGTCTCAAC
>DATMKO010000246.1:0-4905 GCA_035571175.1 Steroidobacteraceae bacterium
CTGGATATCGGACCGGATTCAGCCGAAGCCATGGCGAAGCTGGTGGCCGCGGCCGGCACCATCCTTTGGAACGGCCCGGTAGGGGTGTTCGAGTTCGAACAATTCGGCGAGGGCACACGTACGCTGGCAATGGCCATTGCCCGCAGCAAAGCCTTTTCGCTGGCCGGCGGCGGCGATACGCTGGCCGCCATCGAGAAGTACGACATCGAGGACAGCATTTCCTATATTTCCACCGGCGGCGGAGCGTTCCTCGAGTTCGTCGAGGGCAAAAAGCTCCCCGCGGTCGAAATTCTCGAGCAACGCGCTGCATGAGACCGGCGCTTCGACGCACAAAAATTGTCGCGACCTTGGGTCCCGCCACCGATGATCCCGCGATATTGGCCGACATGGTGCGCGCCGGCACCGACGTGGTCCGGCTGAATTTCTCGCATGGCGAAGTCGCCGACCACGCGCGCCGGATCCAGCTGGTGCGCGAGGCTGCGCGGCAGGCCGGCCGTTATGTCGGCGTGCTCGGCGATCTGCAGGGTCCCAAAATCCGCATCGACCGCTTCGCGGCTGGAAAGGTCCAGCTGGCGGACGGCGCTGAATTCACTCTGGATGCGGCTTTGGCGGTCGATGCCGGCACCGACAAGGCGGTGGGGATCGCCTACAAGAAGCTGCCCACGGACGTGTTCCCCGACGACGTGCTGCTGCTCAATGATGGACAGATCAGTCTGAAGGTCGTGAGCATCGACGGCCCGCGCATCAAGACTCGCGTGCTGGTCGGCGGTGAGCTCGGCAACAACAAGGGCATCAACCGTCAGGGCGGCGGATTGTCCGCCGGAGCGTTGACGGACCGCGATCGCGAGGACATCGTCACCGCGGCGAAACTCAAGGTGGACTACCTCGGCGTGTCCTTTCCGCGCGACGCCAAGGACATGCAGGAAGCCCGCGGCTTGCTGCGCAAAGCCGGCGGCCATGGGCTGCTGGTGGCGAAGATCGAGCGGGCGGAAGCCATCGACAACCTGGCTGAAGTCGTCAAGGCCAGTGATGGCGTGATGGTTGCCCGCGGCGACCTCGGCGTCGAAATGGGCTACGCAGAACTGGCCGGCCTGCAGAAGCAGATCATTCAGGAAGCGCGGCACCAGAACAAAGTCGTGATCATGGCGACCCAGATGATGGAATCGATGATCACCAATACGATTCCCACCCGCGCCGAAGTCTCGGATGTCGCCAACGCCGTCATGGACGGCACCGACGCGGTCATGTTGTCGGCGGAAACGGCCTCCGGCAAGCATCCGGTCAAGGTCGTGGAGGCCATGGCGCAGATCATCGTCGGCGCGGAAAAGTATCAAGGCGCGCATGTGCGAATACGGCAGCGCACCAGCGGCTATTTCGAACACTCCGACGAGGCGATCGCGGCGGCGGTGATGTATACCGCCAATCACCTGCATGTCAAAGCCATCGTTGCGCTCACCGAATCCGGATCGACTTCGCTGTGGATGTCGCGGGTCCGCTCGGACATCCCGATCTATGCCTTCACGCGTCATGAGAGCACCCGCTCCCGGGTGACTCTGTATCGCGGCGTCTATCCGGTGGCCTATGATGTGACGCACCAGGGCGAAGAATTCTATTTCTCGATATTCCGCCTGCTGCTCGACCTGGATCTGGTGATGGAGGGGGACTCCATCATTCTCACCAAAGGCGAACTCAGCGGCGTCTCCGGCGGCACAAACTCCATGCAAATCCTGCGCGTCACAAGAAAGTAGCCCAATGACCACTGAATTCCGCGGTACTGAACGATACATAGCAACGCCCGAACTGATGGCTGCGGTGAACGCCGCAATCGTCCTGTCGCGGCCGCTGCTCATCAAGGGCGAACCCGGGACGGGAAAGACGCTGCTTGCCAATGAGATCGCGCGCGCGCTCGACAAGCCGTTTTTCGAGTGGCACATCAAATCCACCACCAAGGCCTTGCAGGGGCTGTACGAATACGATGCCGTGTCGCGCCTGCGGGACTCGCAGCTTGGCGACCCGCGCGTCAAGGACATCCGCAACTACATCCTCAAGGGCAATCTGTGGGAGGCCTTCGATTGCGAGGTGCAGCCGGTGCTGCTGATCGATGAAATCGACAAGGCCGACATCGAATTTCCCAATGATCTGCTGCGCGAACTGGACCGAATGGAATTCTACGTCTACGAGACGCGCGAGACGGTGCACGCCAAGCATCGCCCCATCATCGTCATCACCAGCAACAATGAAAAAGAGCTGCCGGACGCGTTTTTAAGGCGCTGTTTTTTCCACTACATCCGCTTTCCGGATGCGGCGACCATGACGCAAATCGTCGATGTGCACTTTCCGGATTTGAAGCGCGAGCTGCTGCATGAAGCGCTGACCACGTTTTTCAAAATACGCGAAACACCGGGGCTGAAGAAGAAGCCGACCACCTCCGAACTGCTGGATTGGATCAAGCTGCTGGTAACCGAGGACATTCCGCCCGAAGTTCTGCGCAGCGATGATCCGAAGAAGCTCATTCCGCCCCTGTACGGCGCGCTGCTGAAGAACGAGCAGGACGTGCATCTGTTCGAACAACTGGTATTCTTGAATCGCCGGAATGCTCGTTAAGTTCTTTTTTCAGCTGCGCAAGCACGGCGTGCCGGTGTCGATCACCGAGCTGCTGACGCTGCTCGAAGCGCTGCAGGCGGGCCTCGGCAACGTCAGCGCCGAGCGCTTTTACTACCTGGCACGAACCTGTCTGGTGAAGGATGAGCGCTTCTATGATCGCTACGACCGCGCTTTCGCCGCGCACTTCAAGGGCATCGAGGATTTGTTCGCGACTTTGCAGCGGCAGCTGCCGGCCGATTGGCTGGCGAAGCTCACGGTGCGCGAATTCACCGACGAGGAGAAGGCCGAGATCGAGGCGCTGGGCGGCTGGGACAAACTGATGGAGACGCTGAGGAAGCGCCTCGAGGAGCAGAAGGAGCGGCATCAGGGCGGCAGCAAATGGATCGGCACGGCCGGGACCTCGCCCTTCGGAGCCCACGGATTCAATCCCGAGGGCGTGCGCATCGGACAGGAAGACGGGCGGAATCGAAGCGCCGTGAAAGTCTGGGACAGACGCGAATTCGCCAACCTCGACGATAAGGTCGAGCTCGGCACGCGCAACATCAAGATCGCGTTGCGCCGGCTGCGCAGGTTCGCCCGCCAGGGAGCGCCCGACGAGTTGGCGTTGGCGGATACCATCGATGCCACTGCGCGGTCGGGCGGATGGCTGGACATCAAGATGCAGGCCGAGCGGCGCAACGTCATCAAGATCCTGCTGCTGCTCGATATCGGCGGTTCGATGGACGATCACGTCAAGACCTGCGAGGAATTATTCTCGGCGGCGCGCAGCGAATTCAAGCATCTCGAGCACTATTATTTTCACAACTTCGTCTACGAAGCGCTGTGGAAGGACAATCGCCGGCGCTTCAGCGAGCATATCGGCACGGCCGAAGTCATTCGCACCTATGGTCCGGACTACAAGCTGATACTCGTGGGTGATGCGACCATGAGCCCTTACGAGATCACCCATGCCGGCGGCAGCGTGGAGCACTGGAATCCGGAGCCCGGCAGCGTATGGCTGCAGCGCCTGATGAAACAATATCCGAAATTCGCGTGGATCAATCCGCAGCCGCAATCGCGCTGGCGTCAGACCGCCTCGATCGACATGACGCGCGAAATGCTTGAAGGTCGGATGTATCCGCTGACCTTGGCGGGGCTCGACCAGGTGATCGACGATTTGACGTAGCGTCGACCTTGAAAACCCGGTCACGCGGGAGGGCTTGTTAGCCTGGTGCAGAGATGAGTTGGGTCACTGTCATATTTTCCATGACCGCCTCGGCATGTCTGACGACAGCGTTGATTTATTTCTTTATCTGGTGGCGGCACCGCGGTTCGTGGGCTTACCTGCTGTTCGCGGTGGCGGCGTTCGCGACGGCGGCTTTTGCCTTTTGCGACCTGGCGGAAATGCATGCGCAGTCGCCGGCGCAATATGGCGCAGCGGTCCGCTGGGCGCAGTTTTCGCTGTGGGCGGTGATTGTGTCGCTGGCCGGATTCGTTTGGCTATACCTGCGCGCGGGCCGGCTATGGCTGCTGTTGACCGTCGTGGGCCTGCGCACGACCGCGGTGCTGCTCAATTTTCTGACGGGACCGGATCTCAACTATCGGCAGATCAGCAGCCTGAGCCACATTCAATTCCTGGGCGAATCGGTTGCCATCGCCAAGGGTGTGCCGAATCCTTGGCAGTTCGTGGGTCAGGTGAGCATCTACGCGCTGATAGTGTTCGTCGCAGACGCCGCGATTACCGTGTGGCGACGCGGCGACCCACGTCGTGCGCTGTTTGTCGGCGGCAGCATCGTGTTTTTCTTGACCACGAGTACCGCGCAGGCGACCTTGATATTCTGGGGACATGTACAGTGGCCGGTGCTGGCGAGCTTGCTGTTCCTCGGCATCATTGCGGCAATGAACTACGAGCTGGGCGGTGAGGTGTTGCGCGCGGTTCAACTGGCCGGCGATCTGCGCGCCAGCGAACAGCAGATAACCCTGGCGGCCGAGGCAGCGAGCTTGGGTTTTTGGTCGCGGGAATTAACGCGCAACGAAATCTGGGGTTCCGACCGATGGCGGGCGCTGCTCGGTTTTGCAAAAGCGCAACGCGTGTACTACGAGGATTTTTCAGCACGAGTACACCCGGATGATCGTGAAGCGATGCGCCGAACACTGGCGGAGGCGATCGACGGTGATGGACGCTACCAGGCGGAATACCGGGTGCTGTTGCCGGATGGAACCATGCGTTGGCTTGCCTCGCAGGGGCGCGTCGAATTTACCCATGATGGCAAGCCGGCTCGATTGCAGGGAGTTGTGCTCGACATCACGCAGCGCAAACAG
>DATMKO010000247.1:0-3056 GCA_035571175.1 Steroidobacteraceae bacterium
ATGAGGGCCACGCAAACAAGGACGAAGGCAACGCGCGGAACCACCGGCCAATTCGCAAAACTGCGCTGCCACCAGGGACGCGCCGCGCGCCGCGCCAATTCGCCGAATACCCGCGATTCGAGCGTGCGCGGCGCGCGGCGCAGCGGCAGCGCACTCAATTCTCGGCTCAGCAATCGCTCCAGCCTCTCGTCGGAATCCGTACGCTCGCTCATACGGAGCTCTCGTCCAGCGCGTCGCGCAGCGCGCCGCTTGATTGGAGTTTGGCAAGCAGCGCGGCGCGGCCGCGCCGGATATCGGTCTTGACCTTGGTCAGCGACACATTCAGTTTGACGGCAATCTCCTGGTACGCAAGATCCTCGAAGTGATACATCACCAGCGGCAGCCGCTGATGATCCGGCAGTCCGCGCAATGCAGCGTCAATCAGCGTGGAACGCTGTTCGGCGCCCAAGTCAGCGAGCAGCGTATCCGGCGCCCGCCATTCGATTTCCGCAATGTCCTCATCGTCCCCTGCCGCGGCCGGCCGCATCTCCGAGAACAGCCGCCAGCGCTTGCGGTAGCGGTTCAGATAATTGAGCGCGAGGTTGGTGGTCACGGTTTTCAGCCAGCCGCCCGCCGTGACGCTGCCGCGCAGATCCGCGAAATGATCATATGCGCGCATGAACACTTCCTGGGCAATGTCCTCGGCCTGCGCATCGTTACCCGCCAAGCGGGCGGCGGTGGAGAAAACCATGTCCTGGTAGGCACGCATGAATATCGTAAACTCTGCCTGGGTTTGCGTTTGCACTGGAGTGTGTGTTCGTTTAGAACCAAAACACCGCTGGCCGAAAAAAGTTGCGAGAAAAAGTTGCGCGAGTTCAATCGTTGCGCAGCAAGGCCTCGCCCATCCTGAACAGGGCGCCTTCCTGCACCCCGTCGGCCAAACTCAAGCCCGGCGGCGCAAATACTATGATAGTGGAGCCGTGCTCGAACCACCCCATTTCTTCGCCGCGGTGGAGCGTGGCATCGCAGGGAATCACGTTCGGCCCGCGATAACGCAAGTGCAGCAGTACGTTCAGGAAACGCAGCCGGATACTGGCCACCAGAATCGCAGCGACGGGCACCAACGTTAGTATCTTGTCCGAGGCCGCGAGCCGGCAGCGAATCACCGCGCGCTCGTTCCTGCAGAACAATCTTGCAACGCGCTTCAGCGCAATGGGATTCACATTCCAGGTGTCGCCGGAGATGTAGGTGATCTGCTCGACCCGGCAATCGGCAGGGGCGTGAAACCGGTGATACATGCTCGAGGTCAGCCGCAACGTCGCGTACTGCCCGCCCTCGTAGTAGCGGGCCAATGCCGCGTCCGCCAATAGGTCCGTCAATGTGTAGGGAAAACCCTTCGCCTGCAGCACCGATCCCAAGCTCACCCGCCCGCAGGCGCCGACCAGCCCATCGCAGGGACTGATGAGATGATTCGGCCGTCGATCGATGGGGCGCGCACCGTCCTTCAATTCCCGGGTAAAGCAATCATGCAGACTCCTGAAGCGCGCGGTTTTCGCCTCACTCAGGTCTAGATCGGAAAACAGCCGCCATATTGCGATGCTGGCGCTGCACACCCAAGGTTGTTCGATGCGGCTCCACCAGCCCATGAAGCGCGTGAGCTGGCGCCGCGGTATGCGATTGCTGAGCAGAAAATTGAGGTCCTCGTTCTCAACCAGTCTTGCGATGAAGGATTTCGCGGTCATCTTACTGTCACTCGTTTGCAATACAGTCCGTGCCGGGCCATAGCAGCAAGGATTCGATCATCACAGCGATCGGCTACGTATTGGCAGGTCTCGCCGCGGCGTTCCTGTTGCGTAAATTGTTCGTGAGATTGCAGCTTTCCCGGGCAAAGCATCGCTCGCTCGCGGGCCATTCGCGCATGGCACGGCGCTTTGCGGGCTGGGTACCGTTTTACGAGTACGACGAGCCGCGGTTCTTCAGCGTCGATTCTGCGCCGGCGGAGATAGCCGCGACCCGCCATGCCGCGTTCCTGCGGCTGTCGGCGCTTTATGCCGCGCGTTTCCAGAAGACCGCCGCGCAGACCGCCGAACTTGCCCGCGGCGTGTCCGACCTCGAGTTCACGTCCCGGTATCGCGTGCCGTTTCAATTCAGCGGCTACGTGCGGCGCCACTTCAAAGCGGGCACCTTCGTTCAATCCTCTGCCGGGGTCTCGGTCACCGATCTTGACGGCAATCAGTTCTACGACTTGACGGGTTCTTACGGCGTCAATGTGTTCGGCTACGATTTCTACAAAAACTGCATCGAGCGCGGTAGCGCGCGCGTCAGGGAACTCGGCCCGGTGCTCGGCGCCTACCACCCGCTCATCGCCTACAACGTGCGGCGCCTGCTCGAGATTTCGCGCCTCGATGAGATTTCCTTTCACATGTCGGGCACGGAAGCGGTGATGCAGGCGGTCGGGCTGGCGCGCTACCACACGGGACGCACGCACCTGGTGCGCTTTTGCGGCGCCTATCACGGCTGGTGGGGCGATGTGCAGCCCGGCGTCGGCAATCCGATCGCCGCGCGCGATACCTACACGCTCAAAGACATGGACGAAGCTGCGCTCAAGGTGCTGCGCAACCGGCGCGATATCGCCTGCCTGCTCGTCAATCCGTTGCAGGCCCTGCATCCAAACAGCAGCGCGCCCGGGGATTCGACCTTGGTCGACAGCGGACGGCAAGCGCGCTTCGACAGGGCTGGCTATGCGGATTGGCTCAAGCGGCTGCGTGAGGTATGCAGCGCGCGCGGCATTGTGCTGATCTTTGATGACGTGTTCGTCGGATTTCGCCTCGCGCCCGGCGGCTCGCAAGAATATTTCGGCGTGCGCGCCGATATGGTGACTTACGGCAAGACCGTGGCCGGCGGTCTGCCGGTCGGAGTGCTTTGCGGCAAACACGAATACATGCGCCGCTTTCGCGACGATCGGCCGGCCGACATTTGTTTTGCGCGTGGCACCTTCAATTCGCACCCCTACGTCATGGGCGCCATGTACGAATTCTTGACGAGCCTGGACAGCGACCCGGTGCGCGCTTTGTATC
>DATMKO010000248.1:0-8373 GCA_035571175.1 Steroidobacteraceae bacterium
AGGTCTGGGGTTGGATTCCATCGATATTTTGGAGGTGGCGCTGCTCGTCTCCAAGCAGTATGGCATTCAATTGCGGGCCGACAGCCAGGAGAATCAGCAGATCTTCCGTTCATTGGGGCATCTAGCGAAGTACATTGCGGCAAGAAGAACCAAGTAGCCATGCATGCCCTGGCTAGACTGCAGCTCGCTGCCGTCATCGTGCTTCTTGCCGCTTACTCGCTACTGTCGCACTACAGCACCTCCCAGCCGCAGGCGCGCGATTTGGGAGCCGCTCTTGCCCTTGCGCCCATGCTGATCGTCGGTTTCGTTCTGATCTGGCGCTGGACCGGCGCGCTTCGGGCGCTGTTCGCGGCGGCGGCGGCGTGGTTTTTGCTGCAGCATTATTGGCTGCTGTTCACGCAGAATTTCACTCTTGTTTATCTGATTCAGCAGTGCGGATTTTACGCGCTCATGGCGGTGAGTTTTGGACACTCCCTGTGGGGGGGCCGCGTGCCGCTGTGCACTCAGTTCGCCGACCGGTTACACGGACCCTTGACTGTCCGGGAGCTCAAGTACACGCGAAGCGTGACGGTGGCATGGGTGATTTTCTTCATGCTGAACCTGGCGGCGACACTTCTATTGTTTGAATTGGCGCCATTGCGGATCTGGTCGCTGTTCGTCAACTTCTGTGCATTACCCCTGATCCTGCTCATGTTCGTCGCGGAGTATGCGGTTCGGAGCGTCGCGCTGCCTGCGCGTCCACGCAGCGGCCTGATGGCAACGCTGCGCATTTATTTCGCGAATCCGCGATAAGAATCAAGATGGAATCGATCCCGTTACTGTCACATAGCTCGGCCACGGCAGTGATCGCCTATCGCGGCGGCGTCGCGGTCACGGTGCAGCAGTACCTATCCGACGCCCACCACCTGGCGCGGAGTTTGCCCCAGGCGAGGCACGTGCTGAATGTGTGCGCCGATCGATACCACTTTGCCGTGGGCCTTGCCGCCTGCCTCATCTCGAAGCGAGTCAGCCTGCTGCCTTCGACCCATACGCCGCAGGTCATTGCCGAGTTGGCGATGTTTGCGCCGGATGCGTTGTGTTTGACCGATGATCCGCATTGTGAGATCGATTTGCCGCGCTACAACTATCCGGAGCGATTTCCGGCGGCGGCGGAGTCAGTGCGTGTTCCGGACTTTGCGGCAACGCAACTGGCGGCTATCGTGTTTACATCGGGTACCACCGGAACGCCGTTGCCCTACAAGAAGACTTGGGGCCGGCTCGCGCGCTGTGTGCAGGATGGCGCGCTTCGTTTAAGACTGCTTGACGGCAGAGCGCATACCCTCGTCGGCACAGTGCCTCCCCAACATATGTACGGTTTCGAGTCCACTGTGCTGCTGGCACTGCTCACCGGCAATGCTTTCAGCGCCGAACGGCCATTTTATCCGGCCGACGTGGCCGCCGCCGTGAGGGGGGTTCCGCGGCCGCGCGCACTGGTGACCACACCCATTCACCTGCGAGCCCTGTTGTCGTCCGAGGTGGAATTTCCGCCGCTGGATTTGATTGTCTCGGCGACTGCGCCGCTCTCACAGGAGTTAGCGCGTGAAGTGGAGAGCAAGTATCAGGCCTTGCTGCTGGAGATCTACGGCTCCACCGAAACGGGCCAGATTGCTATCCGCCGCACCGCCGAGTCGCATGCGTGGCGGCTCTGGCCGGGCGTACGTCTCAAGGTGTCGGGCGAAGGGGTTTTCGCGCATGGCGGGCACGTCGAACAGATGACGCCCATGTGCGATGTCATCGAGATTACCGGCGAAGAAGAATTTTTGCTGCACGGCCGCACCGCCGACCTGGTCAACGTCGCCGGCAAGCGCAGTTCATTCGGCTACTTGAACGCGCAGCTGAACGCCATCCCGGGCGTGCTCGACGGTGCGTTCTTCCTCAGCGAGGGACTGACAGGATCCACCGGCGTGCAACGCTTGGGCGCTGTCGTAGTCGCCCCGGGCTTGAGCGTGGCACTATTGACCGAACAGTTGCGGCAGCGGCTCGATCCTGTGTTTCTGCCCCGGCCGCTGTTGCTGGTCGACCGGTTGCCACGCAACGCGACCGGCAAACTGCCTCAGCAGGCGTTGCAAGGATTCGCCACCGATCAACTGCGGATCAATGAATCGTAAAGATGCACATCGCACTTCACATCGCAGCGGATCATCCGTCATTCGCCGGCCACTTTCCTGGATTTCCCGTGCTGCCCGGCGCCGTATTGCTCGATGAGACGCTGCGGGCGATCGAAAGCGCGCGAGGGATCGATCTTAAGGGGTGGCAGATTTCGTCCGCAAAATTTCTCGAGGGGGTGCGCCCCGGCGATAATCTGCTCTTGGAACACGACGCCCCCGGAGCCGGATCGATACGCTTTGCGATTCATGCCGGGAACCGCAAGGTGGTCAGCGGCACGCTGTCGACCGCGCCGCAGGATTATTAGCTCGTGACGCCCAAAGCGGCGAACCTTGAGGACACCGCCAAGGCGGCCGAATGGATCAAATACCACGAGCGCGGCAGCTTAGGCCTGCTCCGGATCATGGCCTTTGTTTCGCTGCGACTCGGCCGGCGTATCAGCCGTATTTTTCTGTATGGCATTGCCGCGTATTTTTTTTCATTTGCGCCGAGCGTCCGGCCGCACTCCCGCCGCTATTTGCGCCTCGCACTAGGCCGGGCGCCGGCGGCCAGCGACCGCTTTCGCCAAATTTTGAGCTTTGCTTCGACCATTCACGACCGCGTGTATCTGGTCAACGGTCAATACGACAAATTCGATATCACTCTGGATGGAGAAGCCCTGGTGCGTGCCCAGGCTGCAAGCGGCCGCGGCGCATTGCTGCTGGGGGCTCACATAGGCAGCTTTGAGGTCGTGCATTCGTTGGGCCGGCGGTATCCCGGATTGCATGTGGCCATGGCCATGTATGAGGACAACGCACGCAAGATCGGCGGCATTCTCGCCGCCATCAATCCTGACTTGGTGCACGACATCGTATCCTTGGGCCATATCGATGCCATGCTGATCATTGCGCAGCGTCTCGATCAGGGCGCCTTTGTCGGAGTGCTGGCGGATCGCACGCTGGGCGAGGAAGCGGTGCAAGCGGTCACATTGCTGGGGCACCGGGCTTACTTGCCGACGGGACCCATGCGCGCGGCTTCGCTGCTGCGCTGCCCGGTGTTCTTCATGGCCGGCTTGTATCGCGGCAAGAATAAGTATCATGTGGTGTTCGAGCGTGTCGCTGATTTTTCGCAGACCTCGGTCGGAAGCCGCAGCCTTGCGGTGCGCGCTGCGATCGAGCGTTACGCCGCGCTGCTCGATCAATACTGCCGCAGCGATCCGTACAACTGGTTCAATTTCTTTGATTTCTGGCGGCAACCGCTGGGAATACGGAGCGAGTAAGTGCGCGCGTCGTATCTGAAATTGCTGGTGGCGCTCATCGCCCTGAGTTTGTGCGCTTCAGCCGCCGGCGCGAGCGAACTGGACGAAGTCATGGGACTCTTGGCTACGCGCCAGCATGGTCGAGTCGAGTTCGTCGACCAGCAATTTCTGCATATCCTCGATCACCCGATCGAGTCCTCGGGTGAGTTGCGTTACGACGCACCAGACCGTCTGGAGAAACGCACGCTCAAACCGCATGCCGAAACGTTGGTGCTCGCCGGCGGCGTTTTGACCATCGAGCGGGCGCGTGGCCGTCGCGTCGTGGATTTGCGCGCGTATCCGCAAATTCAGCCGTTCGTGGAGAGCATACGCGCCACCTTGGCGGGCGATCGAACCAGCCTGGAACGATTGTTTCATCTGGAATTTGCCGGCAGCCTCGGTCGCTGGACGTTGACTTTGGTTCCGCTGGATTCCAACGTCAAGCGCGCGGTCGCCCAGGTGCGCATAGACGGCATGCGAGATCAGTTGCTGAAAGTAGAGATTCGCCAGCCCGACGGCGACCGTTCGTTGATGACGCTGCGCCCAGCCGCGAGCCCATGATCTGGCGTCGTGCCTGGGGGCCCGTTCTGTGGCTCGCCTGCATTGCGATCGCCGCGGTTGTAGTGGCCCGCGCCCGCTACATCACGGATCTCTCCGCATTCCTGCCCGCCAACCCCACGCCCATTCAACAGCTGCTCGTCGATCAGCTGCGCGACGGACCCGCTTCGCGGCTCATTCTCTTTGCCATCGAAGGAGGCGACGCTGCTGCGCGCGCGCGCACCTCCACCCTGATGCTGAATCGGCTGCGCAAGGATACTCAATTCTCGATGGTCAACAATGGCGCCACGGACGCCCAACAAAACGATCGCGAGTTCCTGTTCAAGCACAGGTATTTGCTGAGTGAATCAGTGACCGCGGAGCGTTTTTCCGCAGCCGGCCTGCATGCGGCAATCAGCGACACGATCGATAATCTAGCTTCGCCCGCGGGTCTGTTATTCAAGTCACTTCTGCCGCGTGATCCAACAGGCGAACTGCTGAACATCATCGACCAGCTGTCGCGGTCGCCCTCGCCGAAGGTCCAAGACGGGGTTTGGGTCTCCGCCGATGGGACCCGCTGCCTAGGCTTGGCGCAAACCACCGCCGGCGGATCCGACAGCGACGCGCAAGGCAGCGCCATCGATGCGATCCGGGCGGCCTTTGCGTCCGCCGTTGGCGCGCTGCCCCAGGTTGCCGCGCCTGCCTCCACGCGCGCCCTGCAATTGAAACTAAGCGGACCCGGCGTGTTTGCGGTGGCGGCCCGCGCCAAAATCGAAAAGGCGGTGGTACGCCTGTCGATTGCCGGCGGCATACTCGTCGTTACGCTATTGCTCGGCGTGTACCGCTCGCTGCCGGCACTCGGGTTGGGCTTGTTGCCGGTGGCCAGCGGTGCGCTGGTCGGCATCGCCGCGGTGGCGTTGGGTTTCGGCGCCGTTCATGGGGTCACGCTGGGCTTCGGCGTCACCCTGATCGGCGAGTCGGTCGACTATTCGATTTATTTCTTCATCCAGTCGAGCCGCCGGCACAGCGACGCCGGCGCTCGCAGCTGGCAGCAGCTTTGGTGGCCGACAATCCGCCTCGGGATGCTGACCTCCGTCTGCGGATTCGCTTCGCTGCTGCCCTCCGGGTTTCCGGGACTGAAGCAACTTGGACTTTACTCCGTCAGCGGTTTGATCGTTGCTGCATTGGTAACTCGTTTTGTATTGCCCGCGCTTCTGCCCGCCGGGTTCGCGATCCGCGATGTCACGCCATTGGGGGATGCTATCGCCCGGTGTTTGCTGCGCTTTCGGCGAATCGGTACTGCGGCTGTCGCCGCACTGGCCCTCGGGCTCATGGCGTTGTCGATCGCCGTCCTGTATCAGCATCGTGTTTCACTGTGGAATCGTGACCTTGCCGCATTGAGCCCGATATCGATCGAGGAGCAGAACCTCGATGCAAAACTGCGCGCGGATTTGGGCGCCGCCGACGTGCCGGATCTGGTGGTGGTTTCCGGACCCGACCTGGAATCGATTCTGCGCGGCGCGGAACGAACCGCCCGCGCACTCCAGCCGTTGGTGGACGCCGGTGTGATCGGCGGCTTCGAAAGTCCGGCGAACTACTTGCCCAGTTTGGCGACCCAGGAAGCGCGCCGCAGCAGCTTGCCTGATGCGGCAGAGCTGCGCGCCAATTTGCGGCAGGCGACCCTGGGTTTGCCGATCCGTATCGACCGTCTGCTGCCGTTTCTAGAGGACGCCGAAACCACGCGCCACGCGCCGTTGGTGGCGGCGCGCGACTTGGCGGGCACCTCATTGAATGCCGGCTTCGAAGCACTGATTCTTCATCAAAAGGATCGTTGGAATGCAATGTTGCCGCTGCGCGGCCCCGCTTCGGGAAAAGACATCGACCTGTCCCGGGTAGCAGCGGCACTCGAGGCAGGCGCGGTGCACGAAGCTCTGGCGCTGAATCTTAAGCAGCAGTCCGACGCACTGTATGCTGGATATCTTGGCCAGGCCATCCGTTTCTCGCTGACGGGGTTGCTGGCGCTGACCGCGCTGTTGCTGATTGCACTACGCTCACCCCTGCGAGTGGCGCGGGTGCTGGCGCCGCTGTTACTCGCGGTGCTCACCGTCGCCGCAGCCCTCGCCCTCAGCGGTGTACAGCTGACGATTCTGCACCTGGTCGGCTTGCTGCTGATCGTGGCGGTGGGATCCAACTACGCGTTGTTCTTCGACCGCCAGGCAAACTCTGGCGATCGCAGCAGCGAGGCTCTGACCCTTGCCTCGTTGGTGATCGCCAATGCCGGCACAGTGATGGGTTTTGGTCTTTTAGCCTTCTCGCAAGTGCCGGTGCTGGTCGCATTGGGCGCGACCGTCGCGCCTGGGGCAGTTCTTGCGCTGCTATTCGCGGCGATACTGGCGACGCGGACTGGGACGCGCGCGGCAGCCGGCCGTGCGTAGCATTTTCCGCGCCGCCGCGCCCGGCGTCGTGGCGCCGATGCGAATGATTTGGCTGCCGGGTGCCTATCACGCCGCGCGGGATTTTCTGGAGGCCGGCTTCCCGGAAGCCGTGCTGCTGCGGCATTTGCCCGTGGACCTGAGCTTCGTCGATCTGGAATTGCGCTACCTGGGCGATGATGCGGCCCAGCAGCAGCTGAGGACCGAGGTGGTGCTGCCGGCGCGCAAACTGGGGGTGTCGGTTTGGTTGGCGGGAGTTTCACTGGGGGGCTTTATTGCGCTCGACTATGCGGCCACATTTGCCGGTGAACTCGACGGTGTGTGCCTGCTGGCACCCTACTTGGGCAATCGGATGCTGACTGCCGAGATCGCCGCGGCGCCGGGGCTCGATGCCTGGGCGCCGGGTGAACTTGCGGAAGCCGACGCGGAGCGCCGAATATGGCGCTACGTCAAAACACGGGTGGCCGACTCGCCCCCGCTTTACTTGGGATTCGGGCACGATGATCGTTTCGCGGCGGCGCATAAGCTGCTGGCGGCGGCCTTGCCGCCGGCTTCGGTTGACGTCATCGCGGGCGGCCATGAGTGGCGCACCTGGGTCCGGCTTTGGGAGAATTTTCTGGAATCGCGCTTCACATGAACGGACACGACGCATTGCCAGGCCGCTGGGCGCCTGCGCCGCTGTTGTATGCATCCGCCGCGCTGCACCTGGGAGCGGCCGGAGCTGTGCTCGCGCGGCCGGGCGCATGGCCTTGGGCGTTGGCATCGGTGGTTGCCAATCATGTGGTATTGGCTGGTGCAGGCCTTTGGCCGCGTAGCCAGTTGCTCGGGCCGAACTGGAACCGCTTGCCGCCGCAGACGGGCATGGCAGGTGGCGTGGCCATCACCATTGATGATGGGCCGGATCCTGAAGTCACGCCGCAGGTGCTTGAGCAACTGGACCGACACCACGCCTGCGCGACATTTTTTTGTGTCGGCGAACGGGTTCTACGCTTCAGGGATCTTGCGCAGGAAATAGTCCGCCGCGGGCACGCGATCGAGAACCACAGCCAGCGGCATCGGCACAATTTCTCGTTGCTGGGTCCCAAGAGCATGAACCATGAGATTTCGCGCGCTCAGGACAGCATCGTTGAGGTCACGGGCAGCCGCCCGGAATTTTTCCGTGCTCCGGCGGGCCTGCGCAATCCGTTCCTCGATCCGGTGCTCGCGCAGCTCAAGCTGCGCCTCGCCAGTTGGACACGTCGCGGGTTCGACACCGTCGACGGCAACGCGCAGTCGGTCTATCGGCGTTTGGCAAATCCGCTCCGTGGCGGCGATATCTTATTGTTGCATGATGGCAATGCGGCGCGCGGCGGCGCGGGCACGCCGGTGATTCTCGAGGTACTGCCACGGCTGCTCGATGCAATGGCGGTTCGCGATCTTAAGCCCGTTACGCTGCGCTCGGCATTGATGGGATGAGCGCGATGACGCCACTGCTGCTCAAGGAATTCACGGCGTCGAGCTGCCTTGGCGTGGGTGCGGATGCGACGCTGCACGCCCTCATCGCGCAACGCAGCGGACTCAAGCGCTGCGAGTTCGAGTCCGTGAACATCGATACCTACGTCGGCGAAGTTCCCGATGTCGACGCACAGCGCCTTCCGGCGAATTTGCAGAAATTCAATTGCCGCAACAACCGTCTGGCCGAACTTGCCCTGCAGCAGGATGGCTTCCTCGAATCGGTGCAAGCCGCGGCTTGCCGCTGGGGCCGCCGGCGCGTCGGGGTATTCATCGGCACGAGCACATCGGGTATTTTGCAGACTGAACTCGCCTACCGCGCGCGCGATCCGGATAGCGGGGTTCTGCCGCCGGGTTTCGAATATGCGACCACCCACAATACCTTTTCGGTGGCGGACTACGTCAGGCAGCGCTGCCGCCTGGAAGGCCCGGCCGTGGCCGTGTCCTCTGCCTGCGCATCCAGCGCCAAGGTGTTCGGCTCGGCACGACGCA
>DATMKO010000249.1:0-7351 GCA_035571175.1 Steroidobacteraceae bacterium
CGCGCGTTGAAGCGCGTGCGCGATGAGATGGGGTTGACCAATGTGCAGCTGATGGTGCCGTTCGTGCGCACGGTCGCGGAGGCGAAGGCCGTCACGCAGTTGCTCGCTGAAAATGGCCTGAAGCGCGGCGACAACGGCTTGAAACACATCATGATGTGCGAATTGCCGACCAACGCCGTGCTCGCGGACCGTTACCTGGAATACTTCGACGGCTTCTCGATAGGCTCCAACGACATGACGCAGCTCGCGCTTGGCCTGGACCGCGACTCCAGCGTCGTCGCCAAATCATTCGACGAGCGCGACGATGCGGTGAAATATCTGATGGCGCTGGCGATCAAAGCCTGCAAGGCACAGGGAAAGTATGTGGGAATCTGCGGCCAAGGCCCATCCGATCATCCCGAACTCGCGCGTTGGCTGGTGGAACAAGGCATCGACAGCCTGTCATTGAATCCCGACACCGTGGTCGAGACCTGGATGTTTCTCGCCAACGACGTGCCAAAGTAAGGCCGGCTAAAACGGGCGCAGCAGCCGTTCGCGATAGTATTGCAGCTCGCGGATCGACTCGCGCACGTCATCCAGCGCAAGATGCGTCGAGGTCTTGCGAAACCCCTCCGCGACCTTGGGCGCCCAGCGCAACGCCAGCTCTTTCAGGGTGCTCACGTCGAGATTGCGATAGTGGAAGAACTCCTCCAGCGCCGGCATATGGCGCGCCAGGAACCGCCGATCCTGGCAGACGCTGTTGCCGCACATCGGCGAGCGCTTGGGGTCCAGCCACTGTTCGAGAAATTCGAGGGTGCGCCGCTCCGCGGTCGCGGCATCGATATTGCTTGCGGTCACGCGCGCGGACAGCCCGGAGCGTCCATGCTGATTGCGGTTCCAATCATCCATGGCATCCAGCACTGCCTGGCTCTGATGCACCGCGAACACCGGCCCTTCGGCCAGCACGTTGAGGTGTTTGTCGGTTACGATCGTCGCGATCTCGATGATGAGATCGGAATCCGGCTTCAAGCCGGTCATTTCCAAGTCGATCCAAATTAGATTTTCAGGGGATTTCATTGCGCAGAGTATCGTCATGGTAGCAGGAGGCACCGGCACCGTGCTCGCGAGTTTCGGCCGGGGAGTACTGGTACAGTCCGGCGACAGCGTGGTGCGCTGTGGATTGCTGGGGCGCAAATTGCGCGTCGTCTGCGGGGATCGGGTGACCTGGGGGTATCCGCCCGCCGCCGACGGCCCGTCCGTGGAGTCGATTGAACCGCGCCGCAATCTCATCGAGCGAATCGATGCGCGCGGCCGCGCCGAACCGGTGGCCGCCAACATCGACAGGCTGGCCATCGTGGCGGCTACGCAGCCGGCGCCCGACTGGTTTCTGGTGGATCGCTACTGGGCGGGAGCGGTGCTCAAAGAACTGGACGCCCTGCTCATCGTGAATAAAAGCGATCTTGCAACCGATGCCATACAGCCGCAGATCGAGGATTACCGCAAATTGCGCTTGAGCTGCCTGCAGGTGAGCTGCCAAACCGGATCCGGGATTGCCGAGCTCAAGCAGCAGCTCAGTGGCTGTGTGACTTTGTTGGTCGGCCAGTCCGGCGTGGGCAAGTCCTCGCTGGTCAACGCCCTCGCGCCCGAGGCGGCGGCGCAGACGGCGGAACTGACTCGCGATGCGGAAGGCCGGCACACGACCACGACCGCGCGTTGGTATCGGCTCGGCGCGAGCGCCAGCCTGGTCGATGCCCCGGGGGTGCGCGACTTCGCGCCGCCGGCGAGCCTGGTGCGCGCCGCCGAACGCGGGTTCGTGGAAATCCACGCCCGCAGCGCGCAATGCCGTTTCAATGATTGCCGGCACCTGGAAGAACCCGGCTGCGCGGTGCGCACCGCGGTGATCAACGCTGAAATCGCGGCGCGCCGCTACGAAAGTTATCGGCGGCTGTTTCGCTTGTACGAGAAGCTCGCCTCTTAGGAAACGTTGGTGCGGCCGGCCAACGCATGCGCCAGCGTGCCACCATCGACGTATTCCAACTCCCCGCCGACCGGCACGCCATGAGCAATCCGCGAGGCCTTGATCCCTAAACCCAGTGCGAGTTCTCCCAGGTAGTGCGCAGTGGCTTCCCCTTCGGCGGTCGGGTTGGTGGCAAGAATCACTTCGCGAATCTCGCCGGTCTTGAGCAGGCGTTCGAACTCGTCCAAGCCGAGTTCGGCGGGCCCCACGCCGTCGAGCGGCGACAAATGTCCCATCAGCACGAAGTAGCGCCCGCGAAATCCACCCGACTGCTCGATGGCGACCACATCCGCCGGTGATTCGACCACGCAAAGCTGCGCCGCATCGCGCTGGCTGGAGGCGCAAATCGCGCAAAGTTCGCTTTCCGTCAGCATGCGGCAGAGTTTGCAGTGGCCGACCTGATCCAGCGCCTCGGCCAGCGCCTGACTTAAAACTTTTCCGCCGTCGCGATCGCGTTCCAGCAGGTAGAACGCCATGCGCTGCGCCGACTTGGGGCCTACGCCGGGCAGACAGCGCAGCGAGTCGATCAGGCGGGCAAGAGTCGGCGTGTACTTCATCTAATTCTTGACGTTCAAAACGGCAGCTTCATTCCCGGCGGCAGGTTCAGGCCGGACATCAGGCCCGAGTACTTCTCCTGGGTGCGCGCAGCAACCTTGCGCACGGCATCGTTGACGGCCGCCACCAGCAGGTCCTCGAGCATGTCTTTTTCCTCAGTGAGCAATTTCGGCTCGATCATCACCTTTTTTGCTTCGTGCCGACCATTCAACGTGACTTTGACCATGCCGGCCCCGGACTCGCCCGTGACTTCGATTTCGGCCAACTCGGCTTGCGCCTTCTGCATGGTTTCCTGCATTTGCTGCGCTTGCCGCATTAGATTTCCCAAGCCACCTTTCAACATGCCGCCCCCCAAGGTTTAATTCGTCGGTTTGACCGAGGTCAGATCCACTTCGCCGCCAAAGCGCTCCCGAAGTCCCTGCACAGCCGTGTCCGACTCGAACGCGGCCGCTGCGCGCGCAAGCTTGCCTTGTTCCGCAAGGACGCGCTGACGCGCCGGTGAATCGAGGCCTGTTTGAGCGGTTTCGAACAGCACGCGAATTTCCCGCCCCAAATACTTGGACAAGCCTTGCACGAGTTTGTCTTCGATGGGGCGCGTGCGCCGATCAGTTGCCGCTTGATCGAGCTGCAATGTCAACACGTTGTTCTCGAACGCGGCCGGCACGCAATTCAATGCAAGCTGGCGCACCATGCCGCTCAAAGCCGCCGCATCGACCACGGCCGGCCAATTCGCCGCATCAACCGTGGTCAGCCGCAGCGCGACCGGGTTCGCTGCCGCGATGGTGCCCGGCGGGCCGGCCCCGGCGGCGGATGCCAGCGCATGACCCGGCGCTGCGGCTGGATTGAGCGCGCGGCCTGGCGCCACGGAGTCGGCCGCGGTCTCGGGGCGAAACGCCAGCATTCGCAGCAGCGTCATCTCGAAGCCCACCCGAGGCTCCGGTGCCATCGAGAGATCGCGGCGGCCCGCGATCGCGATTTGATAATAAAGCTGCGCATCTGCGGCTGATATCGCCTGCGCCAGCCGCGCCAGCTGCGCCGCATCGAATTCCTCGTCCTCCGCGGCTGCGGCGGGAACGATTTGTACAATGGCGATGCGCTGCAGGAACGTCGCCAACTCAACCAGCGCGCGGTCATAGTCCGGTGCATCGCGATCAAGGTCCTTGACCTCGGCCAGAAGCGCCGCGCCGTCGCCGCGCGACAGCGCTTCGACCAGCCGTCCCACGTGGCCGCGATCAATGGTGCCGAGCATCGATCGCGCGTTCGCCTCGCTCACGCTGCCGCCGCCGAAAGCAATCAGCTGATCCAGCAGGCTCAAGCCGTCGCGCATGCTGCCTTCCGCGGCGCGTGCCAGCAGCGCCACAGCGGCCGGTTCAAACACCAGGTTCTCCGCGGCTGCGATCATCTTCAAGCGCTCGCCGATCAACGCGGCGGGCAAGCGCTTGAGACTGAACTGCAAGCAGCGCGATAAAACGGTCACCGGCAATTTTTGCGGATCGGTGGTCGCCAGCAGGAATTTGACATGCGGCGGCGGCTCTTCCAGCGTTTTGAGCAGCGCATTGAACGAATGATTCGACAGCATGTGCACTTCGTCGATGAGATAAACCTTGTAGCGACCGCGGCTCGGCGCGTATTGCACGTTGTCCAGCAAATCGCGGGTATCGTCGACCTTGGTTCGCGAGGCCGCGTCGACCTCGATGAGATCGACGAAGCGGCCCTCGTCGATTTCCCGGCATGCGGCACACACGCCGCAGGGATTGGAACTCACGCCGGCCGTCTCGCAATTCAGCGATTTCGCCAGGATGCGCGCGACCGTTGTTTTACCGACCCCGCGGGTTCCGGTGAACAGAAACGCGTGATGCACCCTGCCGCTGTCGAGCGCGTTGGCAAGCGCTCGCAGCACGTGCTCCTGCCCTACCATTTCGGCGAAGCGCTTGGGGCGCCATTTGCGCGCTAATACGATGTAGCTCATAAGGGAATTCAAGTTTAGCTGCGGAAACAGCGACCGCGTGCTTTTTTGGAACTCCTGCCGAAAGCGGCCGGGAGCGGGCCCGCAGCGGGCGGCCCGCCAGCTCCCGTCTGAGACCAGCGCCTAGCCCTCCTTGGGGGAGGCGACCCGCGCCGGCAGGACTTCGGCGCCCGACTTACTGCCGCTACCGCTGCTCCCTTCCGGGCCTGACGGGGTTCGTGGCCAGTCGTCGCGAAGATGCAAACGCGAGCCGCCATAGAACGCGGCTGGCGGAGAGGGAGGGATTCGAACCCTCGAACACCTTTTGGGATGTTACTCACTTTCCAGGCGAGCGCCTTCGACCACTCGGCCACCTCTCCTCGCGGCCGCAAGGGTACCGGAGCCGTCTCAGGCGATCAAATCTAGCTGCTGCTGGCCGCTTTGTTGGTGGGCGCCGGCTGGTAGCGCGGCGGAAGATCCAAACATGAATCCTTGGGACCTGGACGCGGCGGCACGACGCCCACCGTCGGAATCACCAGGGCACCCTGGGTATTCGGCGAATCCAGCCCGGCGGGAACTTTCAGCGGCGGCGCCGATACGGCGTGTTGATACTCCTGATTGGTATGACAGTCGGGGTTCAGTTTGCTGAAAATGTGACAGCCGCACAAAGCCGTGCTCGCAACCACCAACAATAAAACTCGATCAAAATTCATGCAGCTTGATCCTCAAGGGTGACGCCGGCGGCCCGCATCGCGCGCAGCACTGTTTCCTGGTGCGCCGACGAGAGTTCGACCAGCGGCGGGCGCAACGTGTTCCCGATAAGTCCCATCCTCGCCACCGCCCACTTGACGGGTATGGGACTCGATTCGACAAATAAATCCTTATGTAAAGGCTGCAAGCACGCATCGATGGCGCGCGCGCCCGCCCAGTCGCCTGACAGCGCCGCAGCGCAAGCCTCATGCATGCGGCGCGGCGCGACATTTGCCGATACGGAGATCACGCCTCGCGCACCGACGCTCATCAAGTCGATGGCGCTGGCATCATCGCCCGACAAAACCGTGAATTCCGCCGGACATAAGCTCAGTATCTCGCGCGCCCGGCTCGATGCCGCCGTCGCTTCTTTGACTGCCACGATGCGAGAATGCCGCGCTAGGCGGGCGATGGTACTCGGCAGGAGATCCACCGCCGTTCGGCTCGGAACATTATACAGAATTATGGGGGCCGCGGAGGCGTCGGCAGCGGCCGAGAAGTGCCGATACAGGCCTTCCTGAGGCGGCTTGTTGTAATACGGCGTCACCAGCATCACCGCATCCACGCCCAATCGCGACAGGCTCCGGGTTCGCGCCACCGTCGACTCGGTCGCGTTGGTGCCTGCGCCCACGATTACCTTGACGCGCTGTTGACAGCGCGCCACCGCGCGGCGCGTCAACTCCTCGATTTCCGCCGCGGCGAGCGCCGGCGATTCCCCGGTGGTACCGGCAATGACAATTCCGTCGCTGCCCTCATGCATGTGAAAATCCAGCAGCCGGTCCCAAGCGGGCCAGTCCAAGTCGCCGTCGGCGGTCATTGGCGTGACGATTGCCACCATGCTTCCGGAAAACATCAAGAGAACTCCGCGCGAAATATCGCTACCTTAAGTGCCTAACAGCACCTAAGGCAAGCGCCCATCCGGTAGAATTTGCACCGATGAAACAACATATCGTGATTTCCGCAGTGGGCGGGGACCGCGTCGGCATGGTCCACGAACTCTCCAAAGCCATCGCCGATTGTGGCGGCAGCATCAGCGAAAGCCGCATGACCTCACTCGGCAACGAGTTTGCCATGCTGCTTCTGGTCAACGGCAACTGGCACACCCTGGCCAAACTCGAGGGCGAGTTCAAGAAGCTTGGCGATGCCACCGGCATGAATATCCAGTTGCGGCGCACCGAAGAGCGGCCGGCGCGCAACGACATGCTGCCCTACTCCATCGACGTGGTATGCCTCGACCAGACCGGCATCGTCGCCGGACTGTCAGGATTTTTCGCGCAGCGCGGCGTCGACATCGCCGAGCTTTCGACGCGCGCGTATGCCGCTGCGCATACCGGCGCGCCGATGTTTTCCGTACAGATGATCGTCAATGTGCCGAGTCGTCTGCATATCGGGGTACTGCGCGAGGAATTCATGGATTTCTGCGATCATCTGAATTTGGACGCCATTTTCGAACCGGTGAAGAGTTAGCATGAGCAAGACTGAGATTGGCAAGAAAGCGCCGCCGTTCACCCTCGAAGGCACGAACGGTACCTGGTCGCTCAAGGATGCGACCGGCAGCGCGCTGGTCTTTTACTTTTATCCGCGCGATAACACTTCGGGCTGCACCCAGGAAGGCCTCGACTTTGCCGCGCTGCACGATCAATTCAAGAAAGCCAAGACGCTGGTATTCGGCATTTCGCCTGACAGCGTGGCCTCGCATGAGAAATTCAAAAAAAAGATGGCGTTTCCGTTCAACTTGCTGAGCGATCCTGAGCAGAAAGTGTGCAAACTGTACGATGTGATCCAGGAAAAAAGCATGTACGGCAGGAAATACCTGGGGGTTGAACGCAGCACTTTTCTGATCGACGCCAAGGGTGTGCTGCGGCAGGAGTGGCGCAAGGTCAAGGTCAAGGATCATGCCGCGGCGGTGTTGGCGGCGGTGAAAGCACTGTGACCGGCAACGTGCGGCCGCTGGGGGCCGCGGTACTGAAGAGCCGCCAAGGCAAAGCCGAGCGCCGCATTTTCGTGCTCGATACGAATGTATTGATGCACGACCCGACGGCAATCTTTCGCTTTGAAGAGCACGACATTTACATTCCGATGACCGTGCTCGAGGAACTCGACGC
>DATMKO010000250.1:0-2015 GCA_035571175.1 Steroidobacteraceae bacterium
CGATTGACCGATCGCAGCGCTACGCCAAGTTCCTGGACCGCAAGACCGACCATAACAAGTTTGCATACTTTCCCGAGGTGGTCGGTCCCGAAACCTCGCGGCTGGTCAATTTTCTCAATTCCGGACCCTTCTTGAGTTACATGGAGAATTTGACCGGCATCGACAATTTGATTGCCGATCCCTCGTACTTTGGCGGCGGCCTGCACTGGATCGAAAACGGCGGCTTTCTCGAGGTGCATGCCGATTTCAATCACTTGAAGAAATACAACCTCGAACGACGCATCAACCTGCTGCTGTACTTGAACGAGAATTGGAAGGACGAATACAACGGCCAGTTGGAATTGTGGGATCGAAAATCCATGACCAAGGCGAAGTCGGTCTCGCCGATTTTCAATCGCTGCGTGGTCTTTTCCACCACCAAAGAATCTTTGCACGGCCACCCGGCGCCGCTGGCTACGCCGCCCGGCATAGCCAGGCGATCGCTGGCGTTGTATTACTACACCAACACTTGGGATCAGGCAGTCCAGGCGCATACCACGCTCTACTATATTTCCCGTCCGCACAAAGTGCGGCTGCGGGTTTCGCGTATGGTTCGCGGATTCATCCTGGATCTGATTCCGCCCATATTTCGCAAATCCTTCCGCGCCATCAAAAGATTGCTCAAGGGCGAAAAGCTCACCGAACTATGGAGCTGAAAAAAGGATCCAGCATGGCCTGGCTCCATAGGGAACCGAATATCGAGAGATGATTGCCGTCCGAATACAAGGCGCGGCCGGCGGCGGCAATCAGGCAAGGTGATTTGGCCGGACAGAATTGTTCCGCGGGATCGATGAAGGAGACTTGCGGCAATTCGCGAAATTGTGCAAATACCGAGTCGGCCGCGGCGCGGCGCTTCTCGATGTCGCCGTAGGGACGGCGCAGAGCATCGGGATTTCGCCCGAAATACACCGCCTTGGCCAGCGCCGAGGGTACATCGACGAGCTGCGGCGGCACTTGCTCGAGAACCCACACATCGACGCCCAGTGCGCGCAGCCGGCGAACGGTTTCCGCGAAGGACAGGCGAAATGCCTCGAGCCCCTGGGCGCGATGACCGTCGGCGGCGGTAAAGGAAATCGTCAGATCCTGCAGCGTCTCGCTGCCGCCGCGTTCCCAGCCGGAAATGTACGTGTCCCAGCGGCTCGCCAGCAGCACGTGTTTGATGTGCTGGTCGCGAATCAGATTCACGACCTTCTCTGCGATCAGCACGCACGGATAGTCACCGCGGTTGCGCTGCATCGGCGCAGCCCCGATCAGCGATGCGCAGCGATTGTAGCCAACCACCCATCCTGAGATGCCGAGGGTGCTCGCGCGCGCGCCCACTCCCGGCGCCAACGCAGCCGCATGGCTGTCTCCCCACACCACGAACGATGGCTCGGCGGCCGCAGCGCCAAACTTGCAAACGCCGTTGCTATCCAAGCGCTGCGGCGGCGGCATGCACCTGTCCCACGCCGGATTATCGTGAGCAGCCGCTGCGAACTGCAGGGCGGCGCCGGAAAAACGCGCCGGGAAGCCATCGCCATTGACCAGCGCGATGCCGATCGCGCCCACAATCAAAAGACCGGCCGCAGTGGCCTGGAACAACCTGTTTCTCGAGCGCAGGAAAGTTCCAGAGCGCACCGGCACCTCGACCCAATGATAAGACGCGAGCGATAGACCCAGGGTCGCGGCCAGCGCCGCGCACGATTGCGCGCCGCTCAATTCATGATCGAAAAAATAGCGGCCGAAGGCGAGAATCGGCCAGTGATAAAGATACAGCCCGTAGGATATTAGCCCGACGTGCACCAGCGAGCGGTGCGCGAGTATTCGACCGACGCCCGTTGCGTCATGCAGATTCGGGATGATGAGCAGCATGGTGCCAATGCATGGCAGTAATGCGGCCGTGCCGGGAAATGGCGTGCTGCGATCGTAAATCGCATAACTGATTGCGATGAACAGCACTCCAAAGACCGCCATCGTCTCCGCCGTTGCCCGCGGCA
>DATMKO010000251.1:0-2150 GCA_035571175.1 Steroidobacteraceae bacterium
CGCGGGCAGCAGCAGCCGGAACAGCCGGCGCTTGATCCTGCCCAAGTGCTGAGTACGCGCGATGATTTCCTGACCGGTGTAGCAACCCTTGGTAAAGCTGATCCCGTCCAACAGATCGAGATTCAGCATCTGTGCGACGAAAGCTTCGCTGGTTGCGGCATACACCTGCGGCAAGCCGGCGCGAATGTCCGCGAGCCGCCACTCATCGCTGCTCGCCGCGTCGGCCGCACCCGGGACCTCCGCCAGTTTCGAAGCAGCGCCGATCAGCCAGAATCGGTTGCGGTCATGACTGACGCGGGCAACGCCGATGCCATTGTGCTCGAGGTATCCGTTCGCATCCGCAGGAGCAGGCAGCCCGGCGGAGCGCAGCGTTTGCTCGCCATGGACGCCCGCGACGCTGAGCGATTCGCCGGCATCTTCGATTTGCACCTTTGCCCGGAGGATGAATTTGCGCATGCGCTCAAGCGTCGGCCGCAGCAGCTCGCGCGGCAGAATGGCCGCGACGCCGCTCGAATGAGGCAACAGATATATGAGGGCCAGCACACGGCCTTGTGGACTGGAATACGAACTCAACAGGGAAACATTTTCGGCCAGACGCCGGGTATCGCTGGATACCTGCCCCTGCAAGAAACTCAAGGCATCCGCTCCCGAGAATCGCAGGATTCCCAAATGCGCAAGACGTACGGAGCCCTCAACGTAAGCGGTTGCCATCAGCTATGAGATGGGTGCGGCGGCCCCGATGTCAACCCCAGGCGCTTTGCTCTTTTGCCCTAAAGAGGGGGCGGGCGTGGTTATGTGCCCCCGTTTTCTGGCAAACTTTCAGGTGTGATGCCGACCTGCGACGATAAGATCCCCAGTAACCCCCAGACGCCGACAACCGAGGGCGTGCCGGTTCCCGACGCGCCACCCACCGCGGCTGCGCCGCATGCCGCCATTGCGCCGCGTGCCGCCGTTGCGCCGCGCGAGATTGGCGGACGCGACGGCCCGGAGCCGACACGCTTCGGCGATTGGGAACTGCGCGGCCGCTGCATAGACTTTTAGCCGCGATGCGCATGATCTTTCATCCCGAGGAACCTTGATGCCTGCTCGCGGCCGGCCGATGTCACCCTTCTTGATTTATCGCTGGCAGATCGGCAATACCCTGTCGATATTGCATCGAATCACCGGTGCCGCGCTCGCGGTCGGCCTGATTGCCTTGAGCTATTGGTTGGTGTCGGTGGCTGACGGACCGCAAAGCTACGCCGCGGCTGCTGCATTGTTCGCAAGCCCTCCCGGTTTGTTGATCCTCATCGGCTGGACATTTGCATTCATGTTTCACTTGCTGAACGGCGTGCGACATTTGTTCTGGGACGCGGGCCGCGGCTTCGAGCGAACGCAGCGGCATGCGAGCGGTTGGATTGCGGTCCTGGGCTCGTTGCTATTGACGCTAGGCCTCTGGGCCTGGTTTTGGCGTCACCTCTCATGAGTTTGCGAAGTCCACTGGGCAGAGTGCTGGGATTGGGGTCGGCCAAAGACGGCACCGCGCACTGGTGGGCACAACGGGTGAGTGCCGTGGCGCTGATTCCGCTGACCCTGTGGTTTGTATTTTCGCTGTTGACCCTGCCGGCTTTTGACTACGAGACGGTGCACACCTGGCTGTCGGTGCCCATCAGCGGCTTTTTGGCAGTGTTGCTGGTTGCGGTGCTCGCCTATCACTCCTACCTGGGCACCATCGTGATCGTCGAGGACTACATGACCGCCGGCATGAAGGTGCTCACGCTGCTGCTGCTGCGCTTCCTCTACGTTCTATGTGCTGGGGCAGGCATATTCGCGATATTGCGCGTCGTCTTCGGATTCTCGAGGTTATGAGCGAATACAAATTCATCGATCACACCTACGATGTGGTCGTGGTTGGCGCCGGCGGCGCCGGACTGCGCGCCACCTTCGGTTTGGCCGAGGCCGGTCTCGCGACGGCGTGCCTGACCAAGGTGTTTCCGACGCGCAGCCACACCGTGGCGGCGCAGGGCGGTATCTCGGCGGCACTCGGCAACATGGGCGCCGATGATTGGCGCTGGCATATGTACGACACGGTCAAGGGTTCGGATTGGCTCGGCGACCAGGACGCCATCGAGTTCATGTGCAAGGAGGCGCCTTCCGCGGTCATCGAACTG